>NZ_JABAIW010000094.1:0-9397 GCF_014231265.1 Clostridium sp. DJ247
CTTTCTTAAACTATTTATCAGTGGCATAATCTAGTAATGTGCTAGGTGGAATAAATTAAATTTAAAAGTTCCGTACCCTATATAAGTTCCACACCCCATTCTACACATAATTTATGTTTACTTTTTTCCCGATACTCTCCAAAGTTTTGCATAGTTCTTCTACAAGTTTAAGCTTAATACTTAAGTCCATAGGGAAATCTGGATTTTGATGAGCTGGATTTATTGCTTTTCCTACCCAAAGATTTAAGTGGGTGCATTCTTGAACCAACATTTTAACCAACTTAGATACTCCGTCACTACCCTTATAATTAATATTTTTATTTTCTTTTGAAAAGTTACTTCCATATTTTTTTATCTCATCTATAGCTTTGTTTAGTGTTAGAACCCCTTCTGTAATTAGATCTATTCCGTCCATAACTGCTGTAGGAGGAGTGTCCCTATCGTAAAAATCTAAGTTAACCTTGAGTTTTCTATTTAGCTCTCTCTCTGCAATATTTGCTGCAGTACCGCCGCATATTATTTTTTTACCAGGACTTGATATAAATTCTTTTATTACTTTACTGTCCATGGCTCTGTTCTTAGGTGGTCCAGTAAAAAGATTTATAAAACAAGGTTCTCTCATTTTAATAGTTACAACAGTTGTATCATCACCCGGTTTCCCACAATATAAGTCCCAACATACTTCAAGCAAGTCTTTAGTTAATCTCTGTGCCTCCAAATTGTCCAAGGATCTTTTTTTTAGATACTTTTCAACATCACTCCACTGCCATCCAAGATTTAATGTATTTCCTATACCAGCATGAATTACACCATCACTAACTACGGTTAGTGTATCTCCTTCTTTTAAAACCATATTACTTTCCATAATTTTTTGTTCATTTATTAAAAGAGGATTTTTCAGGATATTTATACTCTCTCCATATCTCATCATAAATATTGGAGGGTTGTCATACTCTGCAATATACACCCTACCATCATTGTATATCTTCATTAGAGTAAAGGTTGAATAAGCAATATTTCTAACTTTGCATACTGGAAGAGTATTAGCAATTGTATCTACTGTTTCGTATATATTGGCTCCTTCCTTCAGCATTGTACCTGCTATTTTAGAAGTTAAAGTTGCTAAAATGTTAGCTTTTACCCCACTTCCTAGTCCGTCTGCCATAATAACTATTGTACATTCCTTCATCCTAATTATATTTACCATATCACCAGGTAACTCTTCACCATACTTAACTAGAGTACCATATGCAACATCCACAAAGTATTCCATATATTCTTATCACCTCACAGTATACTATGATTTTCCCCTTCAACTATTTTCTTAAGCTTTGTTAGAGTTATCTTAGTCTCAGCTGTGGTTTCCCCAAGCAAGCTTGCAATTTCTTGAGCAACTCTCATTTGTTTTTCAATTACTAGCTGAGCAGCATTAATTGTATTTTCCTTAAGCTTCATAAGTTCTTGTTTATTTTTTTCTTCCATAGTGATATCTATCATAACTACTAGTAACATATCTTGTTTTGGGAGGTAAACTACTGTTTCTATGAAGTCTAAGCCATACTTTGGGTAAGATACTTTTTTACTTATTATACCTTTTCCTGTTTCTTTCACATATTTAAAGTCTTTATCCTCAATAATTAAAGAAATTGACTTATTTTTTATATTTTTAGCACTAATAGTAAATGCCTTTTCTGCCGCTGGGTTAATTTCTTTTACCTTCATTGAGCCATCTAAAAGTATTATACAGTTAAGTGTATTTTCAAATATTACATTGCTTAAACTCTCTGCTCTGCTTCTCATATAGTGCAGACACATTGTAGTTTCTGCCATACCTTCAAATACAGCTTGAGCCTTTTCTCTGCAGGTATTGTATCCGCACACACCACAATTAAGCTCATCTTCCGGTCCATACTTGCCCATGTCTCTCATTATTTCCGTTATTTGCTCTTCTGAAGCTTTCTTCTTTATAACACTCTTATCAATAAATGATGTTTCATACTCTATAGTATCTTGTACATAAATATGACTATAGTTCTTTTCTTCAATGTCGCTGATGTAACTCTTAATCTTCTGCAATCTTACATAATACCCTTTTTCATTTTTAACCATACTAGGCCCACCAATACAGCTTCCTCTGCAAGCACTTACTTCAAGGAAACAGTTAGTTACTTGTCCTTTCTTAATAGAATTAAATAACTCCATACATTCTTCCGTACCGCTAATAGAAAGTGCTTGAAGTTTCTTATTTTTCAACGTGTTGCTAATACAGCTAACTATTCCTCCTAACACGGGATATTTTTTTCCCAATTTAAAATAATTTCTATCAAAGCTGGATTCTTCAAGTTTATCTATATCAATATTTAATTCTCCAGCCCAAAGAGGAATTTCTTCAAAGGTTAAAACCGCATCTATTATTTCTTTATTTAGAAAGCTTTCTGATTCAATTTTTTTACCTATACAGGGTCCTATGAATACAACAAAGCTATCTTTTCCATATACTTGTCTTAAGCTTTTACCGTGAGCAATCATAGGTGATACTACTGGTATCATATACTTAACAAGGCTTGGGTAATACTTCTCAATAAGATGATTAGTAGATGGACATGCAGTGGATATATAGTTATCTATATTACTATTTTCTATATATCGCTCATATAAATTTGACACTATATCCGCACCAGCAGCAGTTTCCTCCACATATAAAAATCCAAGTTTTCTTAACAATGCGGCAAGTTTACCTGGCGTTATATCAAATACTCCAGCAAAAGAAGGTGCTATACTAGCTATTACTTTCCTGCCTTCCACAATAGCTTGTTTAACTTTTCCAAGATCACTGACTATATGCCTTGCATTTTGAGGACATATAGAAAAACAATTGCTGCAGGCAATACATCTATCTTCTACCACCTCAGCTTGTTCATTTTTAAACTTTATAGCCTTAACTGGACATGACCGTAAACACTTGTAGCAGTTTTTGCAATTTGCACTGGAAAAGTTCATATATTTCATCTAACTTATCCTCCCCATAACTTGCTCCTTAAAAAAACTTTCTACATTTGTTGTTCTTAGTGAATAGATTGTATCCTCATCATCAAATTTAACTGATACACCTTCTGTACAATGGCTTAGGCAAAATGCTCCTTTTAATTCAACTTTGTCCTTTAATTTATAAGTTTCTATGAATTGTTGAAAGGCTTCAATAATATCATAAGAACCCTTAAGGTGACATGCACTTCCTACACAAACGTTGATAGTTACCATAACCCATCACTCCAAATACAGTATTACTTTAAAATAAACTTATTCTATAAATTCATTAAAGTTTATACCATATTATACCATACATTACATATTTTTAATTCATATAGTATCTTTTACACTGTTTAAAGTTTTAATTTTTTACTATCATTAAAAGCAAAGGCTGTATCCATATCACCTTATCTTTCTTTTTGATTAAAAGCTCTGTTAACATTATTAGTTACGTAAAATTGATATAAAGCTAAGCGTAATAAGATATAGGGTTTCTAGCTCGAAACTTAACTTATACGTAGGAATATGTTGACAAAACTGAAGCACATTTAAAAACTTTTTTATCAGTCTTAGTGAAGTGTTTTTAAAAAGTCTTAGGAGCTTTGATATGTTTGAGGTACGAGTTTATCAAAGTTTCTTAGATTTTCAAAAACACGAACTTTAGACTGATTAAAAGTTTTTAACGTGCTGAAGTTTGGCAACATATTCCGAAGTATAAGTTAAGTTTCTACTTTGGAATCCTATAAAATTAATTATAATAAAAAAAGTGTCCCAACTACCGAGACACTTTCCTATGTATATTCTAACTATAAATAATAAACAAGATACACTTCCTATTTATATAAACAAAGATAAGATGTTTCTTCCTTAACATTTACTTGAAATTTATTGTTTGCTTCTACTATAAATGTATCGTTCTGTTTATATTCTTTCCATTCATCGCTTCCTGGAAGTTTTACTTCCATTTTTCCGCTTGTTATAGTCATAATTTCTTTGCTTGATGTTCCAAATTCATATTCTCCTATTGCCATAACTCCTATTGTTGCAGGCGCCTCAGCTGTGTTAAAGCTCAATGATTTTACTTTTCCATCAAAATACTCATTTGTTTTAAACATTTTGTTTTCCTCCCTAGTATAATAATATTGCAAATAGTGACAATATTATTGTATTATACCTTTTTTATAAAGTCTAATATTTTTTGTTAGTTTTATCGAAAATGCAATAAAAGCCTTTGAACCTTAGGATAATTAAAGATATCTAACGTAACGAAGTATGCTAATATATTCGGTGCTGCATTTAAGTTTCTACCTAAGAACCTCATAAAATACCTATAGCTAAAAGCTAAATTTTGGAACTTTTGTTTGTAATTACTTATATAAAATACTATAATATGGTTAGAACATAATAAATTAAGATAATAACCAACACATAATCACGAGGGGGTAAATTTAAATGCATGAAAGCATCGAATTACGGCAGTTGAATACGGGAATGAACTTAAACGAAAGTATACAGGCTTTGTTATCAATTTTTCTATATCAAGTTGTGGTGGGAATACTGCTTTTTATTTTAAGCAGGACAATTATAAGTATATTTGAAGTGTATGGAATAAAAGTTAACAGCATAGATAGTTATATGAGTTTGTTTATGGAAGTAGCGGCTTATATTCTCTTTATAAAAAAATATGTTAACACAAAAAAATTTTATCTTAAAATCACCTGGAAAATAGATTTAAAAATATATATATTTATCTTAATGGCTTTTATAGGTTATAGAATATGCTATGATAACACTCTGTCTCTGCTTTTATCAGCAATAAATAAGAGCAGTTGGGTTGAACAAGCCTTAAATGAAATGCTAAAGGTTCCTGCTCTGGCAGCTATAAGTATACTTTTTGTCGCTCCAATTTTTGAGGAGGCAATTTTTAGAGGAATTATATTAGAACAACTTAGTAAAAGGTATACTCCAATGTTATCAATAATTGTTTCTTCAGCATTATTCTCATTTTTCCACTTAAATTTAATACAATTCGTGAATGTATTTTTCTTAGGTGTGCTATCAGGAATTGTATATCTTAAAACTAACTCACTAATTCCATGTATATTTTTACACTTTATTAACAACGGTTATGCTTTTATGATTGGAGTTTTACCATGGATATATAGTGATAAGTTTAGTATTACCAGACTTATCATTGGAATTCTTGTTTTGATATTATCAGTATTTGTTTTTAAGAACGTTACTCAGAACAAGGAAAACATAACTATAGGGATCTATGAGCTTGGGCAGTGTAGATAAATATATGTATTTACGCAAACCAATGGATAGCTTTTATAAATTCTAAGCTATCCACTGACTTTAATATTTTAATTATAAATTTGTTATATCACATTTTTTCTAGTAAAGTTCCGTTAAAGGCTTTTAAATTATTTGCTTTAGTATAATTAAAGCAAAACCAGCTATGTTCCAAACTCTTTCTTTACTTCTTAATTCTCTATGTTACTTAATCCCCAAGTAGTGCCATTACCTTCAACAGTATAAACATAATCAAATTCTTTTTGTCTTTCTTCTCCACCACTGTAAATAACATAGGTTTCATGAGTACTTACCTTATATAACCCGTTATCAATATGTTGAATATTTGTTATCCTAAAGTTCTTCCATTTTTCCTTTATGTTTTGCGAATTTAAGTTTTTAATAAGTTTCCTTTGATACATTTCTAATTTACTATCAGGTACTATATAAGGACTTACTTTACTATAATCATTACTATTAATAGCCTCAGCCATGTTGTTTAAATAACCAACTATAGCACTTTGTATATAGTGATAATCTTTATTATTACTTTCACTATTATTTGCCCCATTGTAGTTATTCTCATAGTAATCTGCATCATAATTTGGGTCTAAATTCTCTCCCTTTCCCTCTGCTATTAATATGGTTTTTGCATTATGTCTCTCAAGAGGTGAAAGTTCCTTCATATCATTTGTATAATTTGGATTAACGCTATACCAGGATTTACTTTGAAAATAACTTTTAAAAGGCTCTCCAAACTTATAACCATGCCTTGCAAATATTTCATTTCTTGCCAAAGCTAATTGTTCTTTACTCATATTCTTGAGATCATAAGAAGTTAAAGGTTCTTTGTCGCTGTTTGGAAGTATATATCCACCTGTTTTTTTGCTTACTTTATTAGTTTGACTTATAGATTTGGTTGTGGGTACACTTGACTTTTCTTTACTGGAATTATTAGAATTTATAGAAGTAGTGCTGGTATCATCTGTCTTAGAACTATTTTTTGTTGAACTCATGCTAAAGAATATGTAACTACCTGTAAATGCCAAAACAAACAAAAATATAATTATAGGAGTAAATGATTTATTCTTCCTTGGTTTTTTACTATTTATATCTGGGTTAATTTTAGTTTTTACTTTTAATATTTCATCTAATTTATCCTGTGTATAAATATTATGATTTTTCAATTGCCCATAATCTATACCTTGTGTATCTTCTATATGTTTTTTGCTTTCTATGATTTGTTTTTTTCCATCATTAGAACTATCTTCACTAGACTGATTAGTCGGCTTAGCCTGTTCATGGTTTTTAATAGGCATATCTACGTTATTCATATTTACCTTATCTACATTTACTTCATATGCATCTTCTTTATTTTCATTTACTTTATGTCTGTCTGCTTCATCTACTCTATCTACTACAACTTCTTTTTTATTACTTTCTTGTTTTGTACCACAATAACCACAAAATTTATCATTTTCATCTAATACAGTTCCGCATTTTCTACATTTAAACAATGGTAAATCACCTCAACTTTTCATTACTTACACAAAATACTATGATACGAGACTATCTTTAATTCTTTTGATAAAATTTACAAGTTTATTCCAAATAGGAAAGGAACTTGCTTTTTTATCACTGGAATTTTCCCGTTCTTGGAGTTCCTTATGGACTTTTTCTGAAGTTTTAATACAAGTTCTTCTTTCTCCATTTTGAATATCATCAATATTTTTTTTATTTTCTTCTATGGATTCCAAAAGATTATCATATTTACAAAGATCTAATCTATCTTCACTATGAAGCTTATCTGCTTTATATAAAAATTCATTTAATTTTTCTACGTTTTCTATATTTTCCATAATAAAATCAAAAAAAATATGCTTTTCTTCATCAATTCCATCTAGATAAAAGTTTTTGCTTCCTATATCAAAAACATAGCCTGCTTTTATTTCCGTTGTAAGCCTTTTTATACTTCCTTTACATAGGAATATAATATTTATTAAATCTTTTATTTTAGGTTCTTTCATGTAAGTTATAAACCCTATTTTTCTTCTTACTTCAAAAGGAAGCACTCTATATAAATATTTTAGTACTCCTTTTGCAAGTAATGTTATGTTACTATCTTCTAAATCTAATACAATATATATCTTTTTCCCAAATTTAGCTCCATCAAAGCAAGCTTTAATGAGATAAACAAATAATTCACTATCTATGCCAACAGCTGAAAACATTTCTTCTATGGAATTGAACCCTTCCTCATCTTGTCTAATTCCAATATCAGAAACTTCGGGAATAATCATTCCTCCTTCTATACTATAATCTCGTGCAAATCCTGTAGAATATATTATTCTTTCAGGATTTTCTAAGTATTTCTCTTTTTCTTCCTTTGGAATTATGTAACTATGGGTAAAGTATCGGTTTCTTTCACCAGTATAATCTTTACCTGCAAAAACAGATTGACCAACTACCATTTGGTTATCCTCTGTATTTACACAGAATAAAGCATTTGGATATTTTAATATATCTTCTTCTCCAGCTAGTAATGCAGGGGCTTCATAAAAACACAAGTCATGAAGAGTATTTATTATAAATTCCTTATTCAGTTCCTTACTTTTAGCTACCGTATCATACCCTGGAGTTCTACTGAATATTCCTCTTCTTTCTCTTGTATAATATTGTTGTTGAATCATTTTTTACTCCCTTCCCCCATCTAAATAATTCATCTGGTAAAGCAGCCATAAAAATGGCTCATCAACTCTTAGAGGGTTTACACTAGTACTTGTGTCTATTTGGAGATTCTGAGGATTACAACCTAAGGATGATACTGCAAAATATCCTGTAGTTCCAAAATAAGTATCCATAGCTCCTTTAAAGGGACTGTCTACTTTTGCTAAGAACTTTCTAACTTCACCGTCTATATTCTCAAATTCATTTAAGTTAAAAAACTTTCTATGGTTATACTTTCTAAATATATTACTGTTTTCACTTATGTATTCTTCATCATTTAAGTTTCTGAGCATATCACTCTTAGTAACTACTATTGCTGTAGGTATGTTAGTCTTTTCACGGGACTGCTTAGATATAAAGTTCTCAAATAGATATACAATTATATCTTTTGGCTCTTGATATTTTTCTGTAAAGTCACCTTTTAATTCTCTGTTTGCTATACTTATCTTCTTTCTCAAAGCTCTCATCTGAAGAGGATCTACAAGAAATATTATTCCATCGGAGTTTTTTATATGTTCTCCATGTTTTTCTATGTACGCTTTATCAGTCATTCCTTCACCAGGTACATCATAAAAAATAAGTGTTATAGGTGGTATTTTATCTTCTTTAAATTTTAAGTTTTCTATCAATGGATCTATATGCTGTTTTGGTGTTGGATCCAACATTATATTTTTATCAAAAATTCTTTCTTGGTTTTCTCTTATTTCATCATTATAAGCTGAACTGCCTGCTATAAGAGAAGCACCAATTCTTTCACAGGTATATCTTTCTAATACATATAGAAGAGTTGTCATATATACAGACTTTCCTGCCTGTGAAGCCCCTACAACAGAAATAATTTTCGAAGTACCTCTTCCTGAAGTTATTGGAAGCTCATTATGGCAATAAGGACATAATCTTTCACTAGTACTTATATCATACTTATCTTTAATTTCTATGA
The DNA here is from genome assembly GCF_014231265.1 of Clostridium sp. DJ247. Classification (NCBI taxonomy): domain Bacteria; kingdom Bacillati; phylum Bacillota; class Clostridia; order Eubacteriales; family Clostridiaceae; genus Clostridium; species Clostridium sp. DJ247. The sequence continues at coordinate 8,993 of NZ_JABAIW010000094.1, forward strand.
GCACCCCATCTACTCTAATCTTATTGCTCTCTGGAAGTCCTTCCGCCCTAACTATAGCATTTATTTCACCTAAAGTTCCCTTACCAACTTTTTTATTATATTGATTAAGCAATTCATCCACAGCTTTTTCATATTCAGGATCTCCTTTTTCTGAATGTGACGCCCTAAAAACTACTTGATCAGTTTTAAACTTTTTGAAGCAAAAAGGACATGTTATCATAAAAGGTCCTTTTTCATAAGTTGCTTTCTTATAATCATTTCTCTGCTTTTTATTATTCCCACGAAAAATTCCAAAAAGACCCATAGGCTTTTTACTCCTTTCACACAAATATAGGTACGGAACTTTTAAATTTAATTTATTCCACCTAGCACATTACTAGATTATGCCACTGATAAATAGTTTAA
>NZ_JABAIW010000095.1:0-9324 GCF_014231265.1 Clostridium sp. DJ247
AAGTTTTTAAATGTGCCTTCAGTTTTGGCAGCATATTCCTACGTATAAGTTAAATTTAAGTTGAGGTTATCTATATACGATAGGTATGGGCTGAAGATTTAACATATCCCTACTAGTTAACACTTTCAAGATTAGAGAATTTTGGGAGTGTTAACTAGTAGGGATTTTTGTATTAAAAATTTTAGTTAAAGTATGGAAATAATTACTTTATTCGAGTAAATATTTTATAGTTTCCCGGGAAATTTTGTTGTAAAAAGTAAAATAATTAATGTTTTAGTGATATAATATACTCAATAATGGTATCATTAAAAATAAATTTAAAAGTTCCGTACCTATAGGTACCCACAACTTAAATTTAACTTATACGGAGGGGTATATTACCAATGTTGAAGTTACATTTAAATATTTTTTATTAGTCTTAGCGAAAATTTGAGAAAAAATCTTAGGACTTTAGATATGTTTGAGCATAGCGAGTTTATCAAAGTTCTTAGATTTTTCTCAAATTTGAGCTTTAGACTAATTAAAAATATTTAACGTGACGAAACATGGTAATATACCCCGGAGTATAAGTTGAATTTCGGGCATGGATATCTATAGATATTTTATGATGATGAAAGGAGAAGCTATGAAGGGTAAAACTCATGCTGGAGTTGGAATAGTTACTTTGTTGTCAATTTATAACAGTTTGCCGGGAAGATTTAATTATTTTGGAATATTGGTTGTTATTGTGGCATCAGTTTTGCCTGATATAGACCACCCTAAAAGTATAATAAATAAATATATACTTCCATTCAAAAATAAGCTTACTAAGGTTACATTATACTCTTGTATGGGTATAGTGATTTTGTGGTATGATTATATACATACTAATGAACCTGTAGTAAAAGCATTAGGAATATCTCTTATAATAGTAGCCATTTCATCTCATAGAAATGGGTTAACTCATAGTCTTTTAGGAATGATTATGTTTTCTTTTATAGTAGGTTATATGGGTAATATGTATGGAATACAATATTTAGTGTATTATTTTATGATCGGATATGGGATGCATTTATTGTGCGATATGGCAACTAATAAAGGAATTCCGCTTTGGTATCCATTTAGGAAGAAGAAGGTAAAACTACCTATTACCTATAGTACAAATTCTAAAGCAGGCACTGCTATAGAAGAATTACTAATGATAGGGGGACTAATTTTTATAATATACAAGCTTCCAGGTATTATATATAAATAGTTTTAGGAGTGATTTTGTGTTCGATTTTGAGTATCAATTAAAGGTATTGCCTGATAGACCTGGAGTATATTTAATGAAAAGTTCTCTAGGGGAAATAATTTATGTTGGAAAAGCAAAGGTATTAAAAAACAGAGTAAGACAATACTTTCAAAGTTCACGAAACCATAGTGAAAAGGTAAAAGCTATGGTGAAAAATATAGGGGAATTTGAATATATAGTTACAGACTCAGAAATGGAAGCACTTATACTTGAGTGTAATTTAATAAAAAAACACAGACCTAGATACAATATATTACTTAAGGATGATAAGCATTATCCTTTTATAAAAATAACTACTAACGAAGATTTTCCACGAGTTTTTATAACAAGAATTTTATCTAAGGATGGGGCTAAGTACTTTGGACCTTATCCAAACTCTTCAGCAGTTTATGAGACTATAGAGTTGTTGAAGAAAATATTTCCTATTAGAACTTGTAAGAGACTCATACAAGAAAATGGGGAGAAAACTAGACCATGTTTAAATTACCACATAGGTTTATGTAAAGCTCCTTGTGGCGGGTATATTAGTAAGGCAGAGTATAGTAAAATAATTAGTGATATCATAGATGTGTTATCTGGAAAAGATAAAAAAGTCATAAAATCTCTTCAAGAAGAAATGGAACATTCTTCTGAGAACTTAGAGTTTGAACGTGCTGCGGTTTTAAGAGATAAAATCGCCGCTATAGATAAGGTTACAGAAAAGCAGAAGATAATAACCGGTAATTTTGAAGATGAGGATTTTATAAATGTATATAGTGATGATAAAGATAGCTGTGTTCAAATATTTTTTCTAAGGGACGGAAAAATTACTGGCAGGGAACATTTCATAATGGAAAATACCATAGGAATAACTTCAAAAGAGCTTATAACAGATTTTATTAAAGAATTTTATGGAGGAACTGCTTATATTCCCAGAACCTTACATGTACCAGATGCTGATGATAGAGAGTTATTAGAGCAATGGCTAGGTATGAAAAGAGGCAGTAAAGTATTAATAAAGCTTCCTCAAAAGGGTGAAAAAAAGCAAACTCTAGACCTTGTTGAAAAGAATGCTAAAATGACTTTAGAACACTTCAAATTAAAGTTTATTCAAGACAAAGAAATTTTTAAGACATCTTTACAACAACTTGCAGATATACTTAATTTAGAGGATGTTCCTCATAGAATAGAAGCCTATGACATATCTAACATTCAGGGAGTAGATTCTGTAGGAACTATGGTGGTTTTTGAAGAAGGAAGAGCTAAAAATAGTGATTATAGGAGATTTAAAATAAACACAGTAAAAGGAGCAAATGATTATGACAGCATGAGGGAAATATTAACAAGAAGATTTCAACATGGTCTTGATGAGGTAAAAGGGATTCAAGAGAGAAGCCTAAGCTTAGGCTCTGGAAAATTCTGTGTGTTTCCAGATTTAATTCTCATGGATGGAGGAAAGGGGCAGGTTAACGTAGCTATTGATGTATTAAAAAACTTTGGATTAGATATACCGGTTTGTGGTATGGTTAAGGATAATAAACATAATACAAGGGGATTAATATACAATAATGAAGAGATAATTATAAGATCGCACTCTAATGTTATGAGGTTAATAACCAGAGTTCAAGACGAAGTACACAGATTTGCAATAACATATCATAGAAGCCTAAGAAACAAAAGGGTACTGCACTCCGTATTAGAGGACATACCTAATATAGGAGATAAAAGAAGGAAAGAACTTCTTAAACGATTTGGTAGTATAGAAAATATTAAAAAGGCTAGCTATGAAGAGATAATAGATACTCCTTCTATAGATAAAAAAGCTGCAGCTAGCATAGTTGAATACTTTAAAAACCAGGGTAAGGAATAGTTTGCAATAAATTATAAAAAAGCTAAAGAAAAAAATGTTCTAATCGAAATAAACAACGGTACTTTTAAATAAAAAGTTTCAATAAAGCTTGAAAAAGTATTAAAAAGTGTGAATATAAAGTACCATATCTTTGTAAATGTTGCTGGGGATAGGTTTATTAAATATTTAGGGAAAAGGAAAGCTAGTAGATATAAGCCTTGATTAAGGTTTCCACTTACATTATACTAGATATGATACATAATTTTAATTTCGAGGAGAATATGCCATGAATAGATTTAAAGATTTCAGTACAAAACTTACAAAGGTATTAGATCCAAAAGATATAGTAATAGATGAACCTATGAAAAAACATACATCCTTCAAAGTTGGAGGTCCGGTTGATATACTAGTAACACCTGAAAATTCTCAGCAGGTATTAGATATTATAAAGTTATGTAAAGATGATAACGTTCCATACTATATAATAGGCAATGGCTCTAATTTGCTAGTTAAGGATGGAGGAATTAGAGGCGTAGTAATCAAGTTATCTAAACTTGATAAAATTACAGTAAATGGGGAAACAATAAACAGTGAAAGTGGAGTAGAGCTTAAGAAGGTTTCAGATATTGCACTAGATAACAGTTTAACCGGTTTTGAATTTGCCTGTGGTATTCCAGGAAGTGTAGGCGGAGCTGTTGCTATGAATGCAGGTGCTTATAATGGAGAAATATCGCAGGTCATAGAAAGTGCAAAGGTTATAGACAATAACGGTAATATTAAGGTTTTAAATAAGGATGAGTTAGAGTTAGGTTATAGAATGAGTTCTATACTTAAATATGATTATACAGTATTGGAAGTAACATTTAAGCTTGAAGTAGGAGAATACCATAAGATAAAAAATAGAATAGAAGAGTTAAATAATAGAAGAAATGATAAACAACCACTTGAATACCCTTCAGCAGGTAGTACATTTAAAAGACCTGAAGGTTATTTTGCAGCAAAACTTATTGAAGATGCTGGTCTTAAGGGTATGAATGTAGGAGATGCGGAAGTATCTACAAAACATTCAGGATTTATAATAAATAAGGGTAATGCTACTGCAGCAGATATACTTAATTTAATAAAAATTGTTCAGAAGAAAGTTAAAGATAGCTTCAATGTAGAGCTTTGTACAGAAGTTAGAATAATAGGTGAAGAAAAGTAGTACTATATAATTATAGATAACGATTGATGGAGAATTTGGCATTAGTTTATGTTAAATTCTCCATTTTATCTTCTATTCCTTCTTAGAAATTGTTATGTTATAATTATAAGGATAAAGTAAAACTTTACTCAGTAGAGTTTTAACCCCACTGAGTATTAGTTGAACCAATCCAGCCCATAGCAGCCGTTAACTTACCGTTTATAAAAGCGGGAGTCTTACGGATGGGTAGCCAATGGATAAAGTCATGTGAATATATAGTAAAGTATAAGCTATAAGTAAGGAGGGATAACTATGAGATTTGTTATAGTAACTGGTCTATCAGGAGCAGGCAAAACTCAAGCCATAAGAAATTTAGAGGATTTGGGTTTCTTTTGTGTAGATAACCTTCCGCCTACATTGATACCTAAATTTGCAGAAGCTTGTTATGAAACTGATGGTAAAATAGATAAGATAGCTTTAGTGATAGATATAAGAGGTGGAAGATTTTTTGACGATTTATTTGAAAGTCTAAAGTACTTAAAGGAACAGGGTTATAAACATGAGATCTTATTCTTAGACGCCTCTGATGAGGTATTAGTGAAACGCTTCAAGGAATCTAGAAGAAAGCATCCATTAGCACCAGACGGAAGAATATTAAATGGAATACTAATGGAGAGAAACAGATTAAGAGAAGTAAAAGAGAGAGCTGATAACATAATAGATACATCTAAGCTTGCTACAAGAGAGCTAAGAGAAGAAATAACAAAGGTATATGCAGAAGAGGGGCAAGTAGAGACGGAGCTGATAATAACTGTGTTATCTTTTGGGTTTAAGTATGGAATACCAGTGGATTCAGATTTAGTGTTTGATGTAAGATTCCTACCAAATCCATACTATATACCTGAACTTAAAAAATATTCTGGTAATGATAAACCTGTTAGTGATTATGTGATGGCTTTTAAAGAAACTCAGGAATTTATAGAGAAATTAGATGATATGTTAAAATTCTTAATACCTAGTTATCTAAAAGAAGGCAAGAGGCAATTAATTGTTTCTATAGGATGTACTGGTGGAAGACACCGCTCAGTAACTATTGCCAATGCTATATTTCAAAGACTTAAAGATTATGGTTTTAAAGCAAATATAGACCATAGAGATATAGAAGAAGACACTAATAAAGGTGGTAAGAAACTATGAAAATTGTAGATTGGCTTAGACCTGGAATAAAGGTAAAAAGATGGGTTATGCTTGGATCTATGGGAATATTGTTCATAATATTTGGTTTTTTAGAGTTTGTGAGACAGAGATTTTATAGCATGTACTATATTTCTTTTTATATATTCCTTTTTTTATCAGGAATTTTTGTTCTATATATTTCTATAACTCAAGGAATGAGATCTATAATTGCTTTGATAAATAAAGGATATTTAAATGTTTCTTTGGATTCTAGAAAATTAGAAAACCTAATATATGAAAAAAGGTTACTAGTAAAAGGGCCTAAAATTGTGGCAATAGGTGGTGGAACGGGATTATCCACTATGTTAAGGGGATTAAAATATTATACCTCCAATATAACTGCAATAGTTACAGTAGCGGATGATGGCGGTGGATCTGGCGATTTAAGAGAAGACCTAGGGATGCTTCCACCAGGAGATATAAGGAACTGTATTTTGGCTTTAGCTGATACAGAGCCTCTTATGGAGGAACTTCTTCAATATAGATTTAAAGATGGAAGACTTAAAAACCAAAGCTTTGGAAATTTATTTCTTGCGGCTATGGATGGAATTTCAGGCAATTTCGAAGAGGCAGTTCACAAAATGAGTTCAGTACTTGCAGTAACAGGTAAAGTAATGCCTGTTACTCTTGATAACTTGGTTTTGAAAGCTAAGCTGGAAAATGGAAATATTGTGGATGGTGAATCTAATATACCAGAAGAGTCCTTAAAACAAAATAGTTCTATTGATAGAATATTTATTGAGCCTAAAGATGCAAAAGCTCTTAAAGAGGCTGTTGAGGCAATATTAGAAGCTGATGCTATTATATTAGGACCGGGAAGTCTTTATACTAGTGTTATTCCTAATCTTTTAGTTAAAGATATATCTAATGCCTTGCAAAAAACCTCCGCAGTAAAGCTGTATGTATCTAATATAATGACTCAGCCAGGAGAAACGGATGGTTTTGGAGTTGAAGACCATATAAGGGCAATATTTAAGCATGCTGGCAGTGAAGTAGTTGATTATGTAGTTATTAATATAGGAAAGATTAACAATGAACTAGAGGGAAAGTATATGGATGAGGAATCTCATTTAGTTAAAATAAATGAAGAAGCAGTGAAAGATCTTGGTGTAAATGTTATAGAAGGTGATTTCATATCCGTAAGAAATGGTTTAATAAGACATAATTCAGAGAAGTTAGCTTCAATTTTAATAGAAACTATTATGGATAAGAAGCTGCTGTTCGATAGGAAGAAAATAATTGAGTACTTCTATTTATCTGAAAGGTTGAAGGAAAATAAAAGTAAGTAGGGAGAAACAACATGTCATTTTCATTAAAGGTAAAGAATGAAGTTTGCAGATATACAGATATAAATAAAGAAGAAGCTATAGCAGAGTTATCCGCTATAATGAAAGTTAGTGGAACCTTACTTTTAGGTGGAAATAAACAGTTTAGCTTTAAGGTTATTACAGAAAATCCGGCTATAGCCAGACTTATATTTAAGATGTTGAAAGATCATTTTAATATTCATACAAAAATAATGGTAAAGAGAAGTAATTCCCTGAAAAAAAATAATGTATATATGATTTTAATAACAGAAGAAATGGGTGTTAAGGATTTACTAAAGGAAGTTGGTTTGTTAAAGGAAAGAGAAAATATATTTTCACTAGATTATAGTATACCAAGCAATATAGTTGCTACAGAAGACTGTAGAAGGGCTTACATAAGAGGTGCGTTTCTAGGGGGCGGAAGTATAAGTAATCCTGAAAAGACCTATCATTTAGAATTTGTAACTCATGATAATGATTATGCTGAGGATTTAAGTAAGCTTATAAATGAGTACGGCTTAAACTCAAAGGTTATACAAAGAAAAAACAGTTATATAGTATATATAAAAGAAGGAGAACAGATAGTGGATCTCCTAAATATAATAAGTGCTCACACATCACTTTTAGAGCTGGAAAATGTTAGAATTATGAAAGAAATGAGAAACAATGTAAATAGACTTGTAAACTGTGAAACAGCTAATTTAAGTAAAACTGTTAATGCTGCAGTAAGACAAGTTGAAAGCATAAAACTTATTCAGAAAGAAATAGGGCTTTCTAGACTTCCTAAAAATCTAAGAGAGGTTGCAGAACTTAGGTTAAAATATCCTGATGAGTCATTGAAGGAATTAGGTGAAATGTTGAGTCCACCAGTGGGTAAATCTGGGGTAAATCATAGACTAAGAAGAATAGAAAAAATAGCAGAAGAGCTTAGAAAAGAAGGAAGGTAGGAGTAGGATTGTGTCAAAGCATGAAGATATAATCAAGTATATACTTTCACTTGAAGTTGGAACGAAAATCTCTGTTAGAAGCATAGCTAGTGTTTTAGGTGTTAGTGATGGAACGGCATATAGAGCTATAAAGGACTCAGATGCCCTAGGTATAGTTACAACTATACCTAGAGTAGGAACAGTAAGAATAGAGAAGGTAGAGAAGAAGCATATTGAAGCCTTAACTTATGGTGAGGTAATAAATATTATTGATGGTACTTTACTTGGTGGTAAGGACGGTATCCATAAAACCTTACATAAGCTTGTTATAGGAGCCATGACTATTGATGCTATGGAAAAATATGTAACAGCAGATTGTCTATTAATAGTAGGTAATAGGGAAGAGGCTCAAAGTCTTGCTTTAATGAATAGTGCAGGAGTGCTAATAACTGGGGGCTTTGGTTGCAGCGATAGTGTAAAAAAGCTTGCTAATGATAAGTGTCTGCCTGTAATATCTACTACCTATGATACCTTTACTGTGGCTAGCATGATAAATAAAGCTATATCTGAAAATTTAATAAAGAAAGATATAGTTCTAGTTGAGGATATCATGGAGAGTAATCCCTACTTTTTAAAAGCCAATGATACTGTGGAGAAATTGGAAGAGTCTATGTTAAGTACTGGTCATCAAAGATATCCTGTTATAGATGATGAGAGAAAGGTAATAGGAATTGTTACTTTAAGAGATTTAAAAGATAAGGAAAATGATGCTGAAACTATTGGCAAAATAATGCATAAGGATCCTATAACTATTACACCAAAAACTACAGTTGCCTATGCAGCTCATATAATGGCATGGGAGGGTATCGAACTATTTCCTGTAGTTAAAAATAAAAAACTAGTAGGGGTAATAACTAGAAGAGATGTAATTAAGGCTCTTCAGTATATGGCAAGGCAGCCACAAGCAGCTGAGACTTTAGAAGATTTAGTTTTAAAAAAGTTTGAATTTAAAAGTAATGGTGATAAGGCACATTTTTATGGGAAAATAACTGCAGAAATGCTAGACCCTATAGGCACTGCTTCTTGGAGTTCTTTAAATATGTTGTTATCTACTATGGGGATTATGTCAATAAGACAGAGAAACAATATAAATATACTTGTTGATAGCATTAATACATACTTTGTTAAACCTGTTCAAATGGATAGTGAAATAGAAATATTTACCGACATAATAGATGCAGGAAGAAACTTTTGCAAGGTTGAAATTAATATGTTTGATGAAAAGAAAGGTCTGGTGGCAAAGGCCCTTTTGTCAGCGAAAACACTAAGGAGATAAATAATAAGAATGTAGTGATTTCACTACATTCTTATTATTTAAAGGAAAATACAGTCTATTAAAATATATTATAATTAGTGATATAATTATAGTATATTGTCAATATTTCAGATATACAGGCGTTGGTATAGATAACCACAACTTAAATTTAACTTATGCGTAGGGACATATTACCAATGTTGAAGTCACATTTAAATATTTTTTATTAGTCTTAGCGAAAATTTGATAAAAAATC
>NZ_JABAIW010000096.1:0-9196 GCF_014231265.1 Clostridium sp. DJ247
TCTTAGATTTTCAAAAACACGAACTTTAGACTGACTAAAAGTTTTTAACGTGCCGAAGTTTGGCAGCATATTCAGGAGTATAAGTTAAATTTCGGGCATGTTCATTTATCACTAAACAGTTTTTCTTTCTGGTTTTTTATTGCCTATTTTTTCTCTTCTTTTTTCTAATTCTTTTGTTATATCATCAAGTTCTACGCCTTGGTTTACCATTAAAACTAATAAATGATAAATTAAGTCACATATTTCATATACTTCTTCATCTTTATCATTATTTTTACTTGCTATTATAACCTCTGAAGTTTCTTCTCCAACCTTCTTTAAAATTTTGTCTATACCTTCTGTTAAAAGATAATTTGTGTATGAACCTTCCATAGGATTGTTCTTTCGTTCTTTAATAACTTCATATAATTGTTCTATAACACCTTGTAGTTCCATTAGTTTCCCTCCAAATTTATATAGTTATAGATACCCATACCTTAAATTTAACTTATACGTAAGGATATATTACCAATATTTAACGTGACGAAATATGGTAATATATCCTGGAGTATAAGTTAAATTTCGGGCATGGTTATCTATATAATAACCAACTTTACAACTCTTCTCTATGTAAATTAATATATATTTCTATAAAAACAACTTGTGCTACCAGTATGGCAAGCAGCCCCTATTTGCTGTACTTTTATAAGTAACGTATCTCCATCGCAGTCCACACTAATATTCTTTACATATTGATAATGTCCAGAGGTTGCACCTTTATTCCAATACTCTTTTCTTGATCTACTCCAAAACCAAGTTGTTCCCGTTTCTAAGGTTTTTCTTAAGGATTCTTCATTCATGTATGCTAACATAAGCACTTCTCCACTTTGAAAATCCTGTATGATTGCAGGTATCAACCCTTTACTAAAATCTATCTCTTTTACTAATTCTATATTTATGTTTTCTAACTTTTCTTCTTTCATACTACATTCCTCATGCTTTATTTTTATAGTCTTACTTCCACATGTTTCTCTTTAAGATATTCCTTTACTTGCTTTATGCTAAGCTCTCTATAGTGAAACAATGATGCTGCTAAAGCTGCATCTGCTCCCGATTGCTCAAATACCTCATAAAAATGTTCTAAATTACCACAACCACCAGAAGCTATTACTGGAATATTTACTGCTCCTGTTATTGCATTTGTTAACTTTATATCATATCCTGCCTTTGTACCATCTGCATCCATGCTAGTTAATAGTATTTCTCCAGCACCTAATTCTTCTACTTTTTTAGCCCACTCTAGTGCATCAAGCCCTGTATCTATTCTTCCACCATTAATTACAACATTCCATCCTGTATTGTCAGCTCTCATTCTCGCATCTATAGCCACAACCACACACTGACTTCCAAATCTATCAGCAGCTCTTGATATAAGCTCTGGATCTCTTATTGCAGCAGAGTTAACTGATATTTTATCCGCTCCAGCTCTTAAAATATTCTTAAAATCTTCTAAATCTTTTATACCCCCACCCACTGTAAGTGGTATAAATACTTGTTCTGCAGTTCTTTTAACTACATCTATCATGGTTCCTCTTCCTTCATGAGTAGCTGTTATATCTAAAAAAACTATTTCATCTGCGCCTTCTGCATTGTATGCTTTAGCTATTTCAACAGGGTCACCTACATCTTTTAAGTTAACAAAATTTACTCCCTTTACTACTCTTCCCATGTTTACGTCTAAACAAGGTATTATTCTTTTTGTAAGCAAACTCCACACCTCTTTCTATCCCTTAATTTCATCTATAATTTCTTTAACCTTTTCTACAAAGAACTCCATTTCGTCCTCAGACCCTATACTTATTCTTAAATAATTATTTATTCTATCTTTATTAAAGTATCTTACTAATACACCTTTTTCCCTCAATCTAATAAATAGCTCCTGTGCTGGATATACAGTATGAGCTGCGAAAATAAAATTAGCCTTTGAAGGTATTACGTTAAAGCCAAGTGCTGTTAACTTCTCTGTAACACTTTCTCTTGTATCTATTATTCTGCGTACACATTCTTTAAAATAATCTTCGTCTTTTATTGCTTCTACTGCAGCTGCGGAAGCAACTCTGTCTATGGTATAGGAATTAAAGGAATTTTTTATTCTATTCAATCCATCTATCAGCTCTGCTTGACCAAGTGCAAAACCTAAACGAATTCCTGCTAAAGAACGTGATTTAGATAAAGTTTGTATTACTAAAAGATTAGGGTAATCCTTTATAAGACTTACTACTGAAGTTCCTCCGAAATCTATATAAGCTTCATCAATTATAACTACTTTATTAGAATTATAATCTAAAATCTTTTTTATTGAAGCTATATCTAAATATTTTGCTGTTGGTGCATTAGGATTAGGAATAACTACTCCTCCATTTTCAATCATAAACTCATCAACTGGAATAGAAAAATCATCCTTTAGCTTTGCAAGCTTATAATCAATATTGTATAAACCAGCATATACTGGGTAAAAGCTATAGCTAATATCAGGAAAAACTATAGTTTCACTAGGATTAAAAAATGCTAAAAATGAAAAAGCTAAGACTTCATCAGATCCATTTCCTATAAAGACCTGATTCCTATCCAAATTATAGTACTTTGCAATAGTTTCACTTAACTCATCACAATTAGGATCTGGATATAATCTCAAATCCTCATTTGCTGCATTTTTTATTGCTTCTAATACTTTTGGTGATGGAGGATATGGATTTTCATTGGTGTTTAATTTCACATATTTCTTATCTTTAGGTTGTTCACCACAAACATATGGTTCTATGCTTTTAGTAATTTCACTCCAATACTTGCTCATTTTTAACTCACACCTTCTAATATAATCTTTTTCAATAATTATTTACATACCTCTATAGCTTCTTTTAAATCTATATTTCCTGAATATATGGCTTTACCTGTAATAGCTCCATAAATGCCCATTTTATTTATAGTTTTTAAATCCTCAATATCTTTAATTCCACCTGAAGCTATTATGTTACATCTTACACTATTTTGAATTTTAGAAAGCTGCTCTAAATTAGGACCTTGCAGAGTTCCATCCTTGCTTATATCTGTAAATATAATAGTTTTAACCCCTATTTTCTCCATTTCCTTAGCAAAATCTATGTAATCAACGCTGCTTACATCAAGCCATCCATTTACCGCAACCTTTTCGTTCTTTGCATCTATACCTACTGCTATCTTTTCTTTATATTTTTTTACTGCTTCCATTACAAAATCAGGATTTTTTAAAGCTGCTGTTCCAAGTATTACTCTTGACACTCCTGCTTCAATAAGCATATCTATAGTTTTCATATCTCTTATACCGCCGCCAAGTTCTACTGGAATTCCTACAGTCTTAACTACTTCAGATATAACACTTAAATTTTTAACCTCTCCATTAAGTGCTCCATCTAAATCTACCATGTGGATATATTCTGCTCCACATTCTTTGAAGCCCATAGCTACCTTTAAAGGATCTTCCCCTACCACTTCTGACTCTTCAAATTTTCCTTGATATAATCTTACACACTTACCATCTCTTAAATCTATAGCCGGAAATATTATCATTTTATCAACTCCCAAAAATTTTTTAACATTTGCATTCCAGGTTCTCCGCTCTTTTCTGGGTGGAATTGAAGTCCAAATACATTACCCTTACTAACTACAGCTGGAGTATCTATGCCATAAAAGCTGTGTGCATTAAGTACCCCTTCTTCCTGAATTTCAGCGTAAAAAGAATGTACAAAATATACATAGCTTCCTTCTTTAACATCCTTTAATACTTCACAGGGTTTATCTATAATAAGGTCATTCCATCCCATATGAGGTATCTTTAAATCCACTTGAAACTTCTTAACTTTTCCTTTCAAAAAACCAAGACCTTCTGTTACTCTAACTTCATCACTTTCTTCAAATAAAAGCTGCATGCCAAGGCATATTCCCATAAGTGGAGTTCCATTGTTAACAGCTTCCTCTAGTACCTTATCCATACCCATTTTCTTTATGTTCTCCATAGCATCTGGAAAAGCTCCCACACCTGGTAGTATTATCCCTTTGCTATTTAATATATCATCTGCATTTCCTGTTATCTCAGCTTCAGCTCCTATGAACTCAAAAGCTTTTTGTACACTTCTTAAATTTCCCATTCCATAATCTATAATAGAAATCACTAACATCACTCCTTTTCATTCAAGTATATAGAATTACAACCTCTTAACTTTGCTTAAACCTAGGGATATGTTACTAGTTCTGAAGGCACATTTAAATACTTTTTTAATGAGTCTTAGCGAGGATTTTAGAAAAAACTTAGAACTTTAGATATGTTTGAGCATAGCGAGTTTATCAAAAGTTCTTTTGAATTTATAGAGTAGTAAGCGATTCGCACAAAATCATAGATTTTGGCTCTCTGCTTAAATCCGAGCTTTAGACTCATAAAAAAGTATTTATGGTGCCGAAGAACTGGTAACATATCCCGGGGGCTAGATGAAGTTCTAAGGTTGGAACCCTATAATTACAAGCTTCCCTTTGTTGACATTACACCCTTTATATTCTCATCCTTAGTTGCAGCTTCTCTTAAAGCTCTACCTAAAGCTTTAAATAGTCCTTCTATCATATGATGACTATTTTTCCCGTAAATAACTTTTGCATGTAAAGTTATTCCACCATTAAAAGCTAATGCTCTAAAAAACTCTTCAACTAGCTCTGTATCCATTTCCCCTACTTTTTGTGAATTGAAATTACCTTCAAACACTAAATATGGTCTTCCGCTAATATCCATAGAAACCATTGATAATGCCTCATCCATTGGTACGAAAGTTGTACCGTATCTCTTTATTCCACTCTTATCGCCTAAGGCTTTTTCAATGGCCTTACCTAACACTATTCCTACATCTTCTACAGTATGGTGTGGATCTATATATAAATCTCCTTCAGCTTTTACAGTTAGATCTATCAGTCCATGCTTTGCAAAAAGAGAAAGCATATGATCAAAAAATCCTACACCAGTATTTACATTGTAATTACCTTCTCCATCTAAGTTAATCTCTACACTAATATTTGTTTCATTAGTTTTTCTCACAATCTCTGCTTTTCTTTCATTACTCATATTCTTATCTCCTTCTAGAAAACTTCCTTAAGACTTTCTAGTAATGTTATATTTTCGTCTCTACTTCCTACTGTTACTCTTAAAATAATTTTCTAATCTTGCACTATTAAAGTCCCTTACTACTTAATTCTCACAGCTATAGAGTTTGCATGAGCCGTAAGCCCTTCTGTATCTGCTAACTTAATTATTTGATCTCCTACATTAAACAGAGCTTCCTTTGAATAATATATAAAGCTGGATTTTTTTATAAAATCATCTACTGATAAAGGTGAGAAAAATCTTGCAGTTCCACTGGTTGGCAGTACATGGTTAGGTCCTGCAATATAATCTCCTAAAGGCTCTGGAGCATAATCACCTAAGAATATAGATCCTGCATTTTTTATTTCTCCAAGCATTAAAAATGGATCTCTAACACAAAGTTCCAAGTGCTCTGGAGCAATGCTATTTGACATTTCTATTGCTTCTTCAATACTATTAACTACTATAATTACTCCATAATTCTTTAACGATTCTAATATTATGTCCTTACGACTTAGAGTTTCAACTTGCTCTAGCAACTGACTTCTAACTTCTTCCGCTAATTTAGCTGAAGTTGTAACTAATACAGATGAAGCTAATCTGTCATGTTCAGCTTGGGACATTAAATCTGCAGCTATATATTTAGGATTTGCTTGTTCATCCGCAATAACTAATATTTCACTAGGTCCTGCTATCATATCTATATCAACATAACCATAAACACTCTTCTTGGCCATAGCCACATATATGTTTCCTGGTCCTACAATCTTATCAACCTTACTCACAGTTTCAGTTCCAAAGGCAAGAGCACCTACAGCCTGAGCTCCACCTACTTTGTATATTGTGTTTACTCCTGCTACATCAGCTGCTACAAGTATATTAGGATTTATAGTTCCATCCTTTGAAGGTGGTGTAACCATGACTATATTTTTAACTCCTGCTACCTTTGCTGGTATAGCATTCATAAGTACTGAAGATGGATATGAGGCAGTACCTCCCGGAACATATATTCCCACATTTTCTAAAGCCCTTATATTTTGGCCAAGCATAATTCCACTTTCCTTGTTAACCATCCAGGAGTTTCTGTTTTGTTTTTCATGAAAATACTTTATATTTTCCGCTGCTAAATTAATAGCATCTATAAACTCCTTATCTACCAGTTTATAGGCCGCTTCTATTTCTTCCTTAGTTACTATCAAATTATTTTTATTTATATATACGCTGTCGAATTTATTTGTATATTCTACTAAAGCCAGGTCTCCATTGGCTTTTATACTGTTTAAAATATCTTCTACCTTATTGATAACATCCTGTTGTACACTTTCTTCTCTATCCTTTAGCGATTCTAAGTATTTTTTCCCTTGTTCTGTATTACCATATATTATATTTATAATTTGATTTTCCATTAGTATCCTCCTAAAAAGCTTCTATTTTACCTACTTGGTCTTCCACTTTATCGATTATATCTTCTATCTCATGCTTTTTCATCTTCATACTGGCTATGTTAACTATCATTCTTGCACTTATATTGCATATTTCTTCATAAACAACCAATCCATTTTCTTTTAAAGTACTTCCAGTTTCAACTATATCTACTATAGCATCTGATAACCCTAATATAGGAGCAAGTTCCACAGACCCTTCTATTTTTATAATTTCTACATCTTGACCTATCTTTCTAAAATAGTCTCTTGCAACATTAGGATATTTTGTTGCTATCTTTTTTCTATTATATCCTTCATAAAAATTACCTTGCTTAGGTCCTGCCACTGCAAATTTACAACATCCAAAATTTAGATCTAAAACTTCATAGTAGTTTTTATTTTGCTCCATCAAGGTATCTTTTCCTACAATTCCTATGTCTACTACGCCGTGTTCTACATAAGTTATTACATCTGGAGCTTTTGCTAATACAAAAGCAATATTACTTTTTTCATCATGAAATATAAGTTTCCTGCCTTTATTTATAACTTCATCACAGTCTATTCCTATTGCTTGAAATATTTCTATAGCTTTCTTTTCAATTCTTCCTTTTGTTAAGGCTATTTTGATGGTTTTATTATTTACCATTTAGACCTCCCCATTTCGTCTAGCTTAAATTTTTATTATTTTATCAATTTCTTTTTCTTTTGCATACCGCAACGCATCTTGCTCTGAATCTAATAATGCAATTTCTGCTATTACATTATCTTGTCTAAGTTCTACTGCTTTCTTATATGCCTTTTCAAAATCACCGTCTTCATATAAAACTAAAACCTTATCTCTTGGTGTTTCAAATTTACATGTTTCTAAAGCCTTAAGTATACTATCAACATCTATGGCAAATCCTGTAGCAGGTTTATCCTCACCAAACTGTCCAACTAAGTTGTCATATCTTCCTCCACTTAATATATTTCCTCCTATACCGTGAGTATATCCTCTAAAAATTATACCTGTGTAATAATCTAAATTTTGTATCATTCCTAAATCTACAGATAAATATTGTGAAAGACCTATGCTATCTATAGCTTTATAAACATTTCTTATATTGTCTAGTGCTTCTAAGGCTCTGGTATTATTAGTTAACTCTGATGCCTTATCTAGTATTTTAATATCCCCAAACAACTTAGGAAGTTCTTTCAGTATGCGCAAAGTACTTTCATCTATTTTATCTTTTCTAGAATATAAAAGTTCTGATAAAGCAGTAAAATTTTTATCTTCAATATACTTCTTTAGCTCTTCTTTTTCTTCTGTATCCAAACTTACTTCTTCCATTATAGCCTTAAAAAACTCTGCTTGGCCTAATTCAATTTTGAAATCTTTAAGACCACAATTGACTAAAGCTGTTATTCCTGTAATTATAGCGTCTACATCAGCTTTTGTTCCTTTTATTCCTATTATTTCAATACCAGATTGGGTAAATTCGCTGTTCTTCCCATTTAAACTTTCATTAACCCTATATACATTTGATGTATAACATAACCTTAATGGATATACTGTATCCTTTAATTTAGTAGCAGCTATTCTAGCAATTGGTGTAGTCATATCTGGTCTCAAAACCAATATTCTACCTTGATTATCAAAAAGCTTATACATTTTTTCTTGAGGTAAAGTGCTGTTATCTCCAATAAACACATCATAAAATTCTAAGGTTGGAGATGTTAGCTCTAAAAATCCACTATCTGTATAAGTTTTTCTTAATATATTTTCTATTTCTATTTTTTTACCGCATTCTTTAAATAAAATATCTTTTGTTCCCTCAGGGATATATCTTTTCCAATTAACCATATTTTTCACGTCCTTATTTTATCATAGTAAAGTGATAAATCAATATAGTGTTATTTTATCAGCTTATATACAATAATTCAATAGGGTAAATACTTTTTATTTTATTATTTTTAAAACTAATAAAATTCTTGCAAATTACTGTTTGTTAACTTGTTATAACAATGGAGCATTATATTTTTTGTAACATTATATTATTCAAAACATAATATAATTATATACTCATTCAATGTAATATGCTAATTAATACGTATAAAAATATTTAAGGAGGGTTACATTTTGTATCTTGCAACTAATACATCCAATTACGAGCCACTAGATACTTATTATAGGAAAGGTGAAACTTTACTAGATCTCTTAATAGAAGCAATGAAAGATGAAAAACATGATAGGGCTAAATATAAAAGAATGATGGAATTAGCTGACAGTGAAAAAGTACGTAAACAGATAAAATTTGCCTACGATGATGAGGGAAAACATTATAAAATGTTTAAATATATTTATTATATGCTAACTGGAAAAATAGCAGATATTAAAACACCTAAAGTTGAACATATAGACTGTCTAATGCCTGCAATAGAAAGCAGTATTGATGGAGAACTAGAAGCAGTTGAACTATATAGAAAAATAAAAGCAATGCTTCCATTCATACAACTAAGAGATATGCTATATGAGATTATTACAGACGAGCAAGAACATGCTACTAGATTCGTCTACCTATACAGTATGTTAAAATAAATTATAGATAGCCACAAATTAAATTTAACTTATACGTAGGAATATGCTGCCAAA
>NZ_JABAIW010000097.1:0-8768 GCF_014231265.1 Clostridium sp. DJ247
CTTACTGTATCTAAGCACCATACTACTTCTGGATATTTGTTTATAACCTCTGCTAATTCTTCTACTGGATTCATTATTCCAGTAGATGTCTCATTATGAGTTATACAAATTAAATCGTAGTTACCTGTTGCTAAAACTTTATCTACTTCTTCTGGCTTAACTGCATTTCCCCATTCAACCTCATATAAATCTGCAGGTACATTATTGGATATAGCCATATCATACCATCTTTTACCAAAGTCTCCTATTGAGAAAACTGCTGCTTTTTTTGCAGTGCATGATCTTATTGCCCCTTCCATAAGACCACTTCCGGATGTTGTAGATAAAAGAATCTCTTCTTCAGTATAAAATATTTTTTTTGCCTTCTCTGTAATACTTCTCTGAAGATTAGAAGCGTCCTTACTTCTATGTCCAATCATAGGTGTAGCCATCTTTTGTAGGACATCTTCTGTTACTTCTACAGGTCCTGGAATAAATAATTTTTTATGCATTCATAATTGCCCCCTAGATATTATAGTTTCACTGTATCACTGCAAAGTTTTACACTGATATAGTTATACATGAATAAAGTGACTTGAGTATATAAAAGGAGCCAATACACCTAATAGGGACGAATTGACTCGCGTTGCCACCCTCATTGATTATATATAAAGTAAATATAATTCAATAAAACAAAAAGAGCTAGCCATCCCGTAGGGACGATTAGCTCGTGTTGCCACCCTTATTGATTATATTAATATATAATCCACTCATTCTAAATAACGGTTTTTTCCGTATTACTCTTCGTAATAATCCTCCAAGGTGGATTCACAAAAGTAGCGGTATCAGTTCACACCAAACACTGACTCTCTTTAACCTAACTTATGTTACTATTCTCTTCATAGGAATTATAACTTATTAACTTAGTTCTTATTATAATAATATAATTTTTAAATGTCAATATATTTTTAAAATTTTTTATAAATATATAATTATTTATAATACTTATTAATGTATTTCACTTGAAATATTAAATTATATACTAATACAGCTTCTGTAAATTATAAAAAGTATACCTTTTTATTCTATATAATCACTTTATTTGCTTTTAATTTGTTTTTATCTTTTCTTCAATCTTTTCCAATAGTCCCTTAATACATTTACCTTTCACATAATTTTTGCATTGAAAACAGCTTTGTGCAATTAAGCTCATAGAAGAAGTTAACATATAGGATTTCGCTTTATATTCCTCACAATTTTCAGCAACTAGCATTTTTTCATATGACAATATCATAAAATCACTCCTATAAACTCAAATTAATATATGAACTTTCTTTATGTAGCTATTATTACCCTAAATCAATATAAAATTCCAAAAAAATTCTCCTATAATAAAAATTATAGGAGTTGTATAGAAATAGTATATTAAATGATTGATTACTTTTTTCTAGTCTAATATAGATTCTGTTTCTGTACAATATTTAGTAATAATACACTTACCAAGATTCCTTGGACATTCTTTACACATACAATCGCTAACCATTCCATTACAGGTCTTATGTAGTTCAGGACAATTTTTGCAATTATTGTTCAAAATCAATATATCACCTTCTCATTCAATCTACTGGTAATGCTTAATGCAAAACTAATATGAATTTACATTAAGCATTACTAATTATAAGTTAAAACTATAGATTTAGTCCAATATATTAATTATTAGTAAATAAGCCTATTGTCATTATGCAATCTTATTTATGTGCCATAAAACTAATAAAAGAGGAAGCTTGTTTAAAGCTTCCTCTTTATTATAGTTATTTAAGTTTCTCAAAGGTAATACTATAAAATTTTATCCGATGACTACCCGCTTTAATCTTCATCTATAGGAATATCATCTAAATCATTCTCTAAATTATTTATACTTGTTTTTAATTCATTTATAGTGATTTTTTCTTCTATGAATCTTTGTGATTGTGGTAGGTCTGCAGGCAGAATACTGTTAACTCTGTTAACTTGAATAAAGCTATTTAGTCTCTCATCAATTAGCTTTTTAATTTGATCTAAATTGTAAAATTCTCCTGAACTCTTATACTTTTCATAAAACCTAATAGCTTCACAAATATAATCAGTAACGATAAAAGTATTATCAGTATTCTTCTTATTCTCCAATATGTTCCTGATATCTGTGTTTTTTCTAGAAAAGGTAAGCACCAATGATCCCGGTCGTTTTGCCATATTATACACCTCTTTTTTAGGAAATGTATTTTTTATAAGCTACTTTATATAAACCTTCTACAGTAGACCATTGTGGATCAGCAGCAACAAATGGATTTGGAATTCTTTTAGTTATGGCTTCAACTATTTTATTAGTGGTACCTCCTACAAATACTAGTCCATCTAATTCATCAATACGAAACCCATGTCTATTAATTTCTTCACAAGCTTCATCAAAAAAACGTTCTTTACTTCTTTCAATAACTTCCTGACTTTTTTCATCTATTTGTCCAAAGTTAGATAAATATCCAATTTCTAAAGCCCTTTCAGCCGCATCAAATTTAACTATATTTCCTTGCTTATACCCAGTTAAATCGTCAGCTACATAATTAGTCAACTTTATAGCTCCAAACTCTTCTACAAATCTATCCGAAGTAGGCGACATACACACTCCATTGGTATAAAGTGAAAAAGTAAAATTTAGTCCACCAAAATCAACTACACCTATCTTCTTACCCTTAAATAAATGGGGAGAAAGGTACACTATTCCTGATCCTTCTGCCTTAACCATAATATCTACAATCTCAAAACTATAATCTTTACCATCTACATTTATATCTATGACACCATTTCCCTTTATAAAATTCTTATATTCCTGTTTTGCTGTTTCAACCTTTAACACACTTATAGGACAAGCAAGAACCATAGATATCTTGTTATCTTTAGTACCAGGTTCTAAAAACTTTGTGATAGCTGTATATGTACATATTTGATGTAAAA
Organism: Clostridium sp. DJ247; assembly: GCF_014231265.1. Lineage (NCBI taxonomy): Bacteria > Bacillati > Bacillota > Clostridia > Eubacteriales > Clostridiaceae > Clostridium > Clostridium sp. DJ247. The sequence continues at coordinate 2,971 of NZ_JABAIW010000097.1, forward strand.
ACAATGTTTTTGATGTCTCATAACTCTTAGTTTCTCCCTGCTCCCCCACAATTAATTCTCTACCATTATACGAAACCTTATATGAATCACCTTCCACATCTATATATCCATTTCTTAGATCATATATCTTGGTTCTAATCTCTATTTTTTTAAGATCACAAGTTAAACCTCTAGCATTCCTACCCATAGCCTTAACGGCATACTTACCAGCATCAAGAGCAATTACATATTCTTCCATCGTTTTATATCCCCCCAAAAAAATATTTCTGTATCTACATTGTATTCTAAATGAAGGTACAAATCAATTACTTTTTATCCATTTTTTACAAAAACTTTACCATTTTGTGGATACAAGGTCAATACTATGTAGATACGAAATTTATGAAAAAAAAACCACCTCTATACACACATACATATATACGTTATAATAGTTATATATTTACAATTTATGGAAGGTGGTTTTAATATGGATTTGGAAAAAATTAAACAAACTAAAAGAGTTAGGTTTAACACAACCTTAAACCAGTGGATATTAATAAAACTCAAAGTACTTGCTGCAGCTAAACAAAAAAATGTTAATGATTTAATTGAAGATATTGCTCTAGAATATATCAGAAAAAGTTTTGATATATCATAATGGTAAATTAAGTTAAAAAATATTGTAATTATAGATTTGTATCTACAGTATATGTAAATAGTAGATACAAATCTATATTTTTTTATAAAAAATATGCTGTTTTGTATCTACTATTTATATACATTATAGATACAAAACTCCTTTATACTAGCATATTTCTCATACACATATACATATATATGTTATAAGAGTCATATACTCCATGTGCTAAGTTTAAAATATATATACTCTCTTTAAATATAAAAATATATAAACCCTATGCCAAGCATAGGGTTTTTGAACAAGCTAAAGACATAACAATATGTTATGTCTTCACAGAATTAAACTATTTATTTAAATCTAAAAGTCTCACTCTTTCTTTTTGAATTTGGTCTATTTTCTTTCCTTTATACCTTATTACATTTTTAGGACATACATATATACATCTTAAGCACAACATACATTTACTATGAAAAATAGCATGACCGTTTTCAAATGTTATATTATTTTTAGGACAATTTATAAGACATAAACCACATTTAGTGCAATCTTTTGTTGAAGTTATATTTTTTGAAATCTTAGGTAAAAATCTTTTATAAAGTTTATTATAAGTTTTTGCTAGCCTAACTCTCATAAATAAAACTTTACTATTTACATCATTATGCTCCATAAAATTTTTAACGATATTTTGTACTTTTTTATCTGAAAAAGCTAATATATCATTTTCATTGTCTAGTGTGGGTTTTTTACCTACTATAAAATAACAATTACTTGGCATCTGCATATTAGCTTTTGCTACAATGTTATAACCTCTTTTCTTTATTTTATTCTCTATTATGTATACAGCAGCTGAGGACTTAGTACCTTGAGTCGTATATATGATACTTTTTATACCTTTTTTAGTACTTGGCAATTTATTCAAAAAATCATCTACGATTTTAGGTTCTATATCTGCGTATACTGGAGATCCTATGATTATAAAATCATATAAATTTATGTTAACTTCCTCTAACAATTCAATACTATATAAAGCTAAGTCAACATTATATGTATTAAAATATTCTTTAAATTTATTAGCAACCCACCTTGTATTTCCTGTACCACTAAAATAGTATAGTACTCCTTTCATAATAACCCCATCTCCTAATAACTTGTTTGTGATTTATTTAAAAGTAATCTTTTTAATATATCGTAAAAATGCATAATACATTATTCATGTATTATGCATACTATTTAATAATTATATTCGTCTTTATTTTCTTTGGCATACTTTTCCCTATGTCCACTCATGATTTCACTTAATATATCTGATGCAGCAGGAGGAGTAAATGTTATAGCATTTGCACCTGCATTTACAGTAGCCCTTATAGTTTCCTCACATGGACCACCGGTTGCTATTATAGGAAAATTAGGATATTTTTCTCTTATCTTTTTTACTATATTGACTGTTTCTTTAGCTCCACATACATTCAAAATAGTAGCTCCAGCTTGTATTCTTTCTTGAAAATTTTCATATTCTGATACTATTGAAACTACTATGGGTATGTCAATAGTCTCTCTCATCTGAGTAATTACTTCGTTAGGTATTGGACTATTTACTACAACCCCCATAGCTCCTTTAAATTCTGCATCTAAAGCTAAATTTATAGACCTTTTTGCTGTAGTAATACCGCCTCCAACTCCACAAAATACAGGAATGTCTGCAGATAGTACAATTGCTTGTGTTATCATAGGTTGAGGAGTGAATGGATATACTGCAATAACTGCATCAGCATTTGTGTTTTTGATTACGGCTACATCAGTACTAAATATGAATGATTTTAGCCTTTTACCAAATACTCTAATCCCACTGGCTTCTCTAATAACTTCAGGTATCTGAATTACATGCCTTCTTAGTATTCCCTTTACTTCCGGTATATACTTGGCCATACTCTTTCCTCCCCTTTTATAACAAAACCCTTATTCTATTTTAAACTACTATAGTTTAGATTACCATATTATAAATTAAATGTTCAAGGCTTGCACTGCATAATTAATCATTAATTTACAATACTTAAAATAAGTTAACAATCTTCAATCTATTTCCTGATTGTTTTCTATTTCACAACGTCCTCTATTACATTTTCCACTTTCACACCTAAAAGCTCTCTCTCCGTTATATCCTATTTCTTTTAAAACCTTTTTAACTATTCGCTTGCCTATTTCGTCTTCATTCATCTCGCAAAGGGCATCCTCTATATGACTCCAATCTACCCATTCTACTTCTGATGATTTTCTTATATTCCCTCCATCATATTTTGCCATGAATGTTAGCATTATAATTTCTTTTGATTCTAGATATTCACTTCCTAAATATTTTAAATCCTTTATTTTCAGTCCAGCTTCTTCTAGCACTTCTCTATGGACTGTTTCTTCTACAGTTTCTCCAGTAGAAACATATCCAGATAAAAGTACCTTAGAATCCTTAAATATATAGCTTTGCTTAAGCAAAAGTATCTTATCGTCATTTACAACCGCTACAATAATACAAGGTTTAGGAGTATCAAAATACATAATTTTATCTACGGTGCAGTATGGTACCCCACCTTCGTCCCAACTATATTTTTCTATTAGTTCAGTTCCACAAATCGGACAATACTTAAATTTCATACACCTACTACTCTCTTGAGCAGCTTCACCTCCTTAATATTGATTTTCATACTTAATTATATTATAAAGTTTTACATGAAGTTATTCAAATACTACATTTTTACCTCTACTCTATTCTTTAGAGTTATTGAATTTTCACTTACTTCACAATCGTAAGCTAAAACATTAACTCCATTATTATCAGCATATCTTAATGCCTCACCAAATGCCTTATCCATTTCGTCATGAGGCGAAAATGATGTAACTTCACTCATTTGTATCAAAAATAACACTGCTGCATCTTTTCCTTGTTTCCTAGCCTCTACAAGTTCTAGTAAATGTTTTGTTCCTCTTTCAGTTGGAGCATCAGGAAACATGGTTCTCCCGCTGTCCTCTAGTGTAACACCTTTAATTTCTAAGTAACATTCCCTACCATATCTATCTGATAACTTAAAGTCAAATCTACTGTTTCCAAACACTTTTTCTCTTTCTATGTTTTCATAGTTAGCTAATTCTTCTATTTTTTTATTTACAAGAGCTTCTTCTACTACCTTATTTGGTATTTGTGAATCTATATTTATAAGCTTGTTTCCTTTATAACCTGCTATTAAGTCATATCTTGTTTTTCTCATTGGGTTATTTTCCTCTCTTAGGAGTACAGTACATCCTGGTATAAGTATTTCTTTGCATCTACCAGTATTCGGCACATGAACCAATGTTTCATCACCATTTATTTTTACATATCCTTGAAACCTATTAGGCCTGCGAATGAACTCAGCTTTTATAATGTTTTTGTGGATAACCAATATATCATCTCCAATTTTCTAAATTTTATACACATATTCACAGAATTTATCCACAATTGTTAATATATTTTACCTATTGCTGTGGATTAATCTATATTATATACTATAAATTTGTTTCTTAATTAGCATAATCTAATAAAAATTTGTGATTATCACTCTATCTTATTAATATTATATATTTGAATCACTTTATAAAGAAAGTCGCTTATACTTAAGATTTTATCCGTGCTATTGTTCGTTATATATGCAACTCTTAATAACCTTGTAGTTAGCATTGCATATGGAATAAAAAACTCAAATATCTTATAAATTATTTACACAATAAAAAAGGTTAAGCTAACATCTAGTTGAGTTACTTAACCTTTTTATATAATTATTGAAAACATCCTAAACAAAAAATTTATAAAAAAAGCTTGAAAACAATTAGAAAAATTACACCTGGTATTCCAAAAAAACCAGCAATAAGAGCTGTTATTGCATTAATTCCAATATAAAAATTAAAATAATGACCAACAAAGTTTACTACCACTAATAATACTACACCAAGTATAGCATTCAAAATTAGCTTCAACAGCATTTTTAAAGGCCAGGAAAAAACTTTAAATAATATATATAATCCAAGTATTGCAACTAAAAAATACCCTATGTACTCAAACTGCATACCTATCCCCCCTGTTTTCATCTTAATAAATTTATATTCATCTAATTTAAAAGTATTAATAAAAGAAGTAAAAAGTAAACACAGCATTTTTACTTTTCACTTCTTTTAATCTAAACTTATCCTACATTCAGTTCTTTAAGTATATTGTTACCATCAACTTTTAATCCATTCTTTTTAGCTTCATTTAATAAATACATGTATTTTGCTTTTGCAGCTTCTTCTGTATATATTGCATAATCTACAAGCCTTGGATCATCTACTGTATTAAAGTACTCTCTTGCTATATTAAGTTCTTCTCTAGCCTTTTCCACTGCATTTAATAAACGCTTTTGTTCTGCAGTATATTTTGATCCCTTGGCTAGATACCTAGCTATTTTTCCTTTATCCATAAAAACCTCCTACTTTATATCATGTTTATAATAATTGACATAAAGTAGCCTTCATATACATTATATCTCTATTCTTCCTTCTAAGGCTTTAGAAAGAGTAACTTCATCTGCATATTCCAAGTCTCCGCCCACAGGAATACCATGAGCAATTCTAGTTACTTTTGCACCTAAAGGTTTTAGTATTTTAGATATATACATTGCTGTAGCTTCTCCCTCTACGTTAGGATTTGTAGCAACAATTACTTCTTGTATATCTCCATTTATTCTTGTTATAAGTTCTCTTAACTTTATATCATCAGGCCCTCTTCCAGCCATGGGAGATATGTTGCCATGTAATACATGATAAACGCCATTAAATTCTCTAACTTTTTCCATTGTCATAATATCTTTAGGCTGTTCAACTACACATATTATACTCTTATCTCTGTTTGGATTGGAGCATATAGAACAAGGGTCCTTGTCAGTAAAGTTACCACACACTGAACAATATTTTATTGTACCTCTTGCTTTAACCAAGGCATCTGCGAATTCCCTTACTTCTTCGCTAGGTAAATTTAAAACATGAAGAGTTAGCCTTTGTGCTGTTTTATAACCTATTCCAGGTAGTTTAGCAAATTCCTCTATAAGTTTTTCAATTGCAATAGGATAAAAATCCATAACATCACCTCAATTTTAAAACCCCATCAATATTGATGGGG
>NZ_JABAIW010000098.1:0-6864 GCF_014231265.1 Clostridium sp. DJ247
CTAGTAGCTCAAAAGAATTGCTGGTTTATTTATATAGATAAGTTTTCTTATCTCACTCTGTTTAATTTTCAAGGATCTTGTCGTTTCATCTGACGACTTTTATATAATATCATGGATTATATATTCTGTCAACAGCTTTTTTAATATTTTTATATCAGAGTTACTTAACAACTTTGATATACGGCTGACAGCTTTTATATACTATCACCTTAACTAATACATGTCAATACATTTTATTAAAAAAGGCTGCCTAAAGATGATTAACTAATCATCTTTTTAGACAGCCTTTCTTTTATTTATTTTATAGTAACTATATCTTTTTGTCCACGTTTAACTTGTTGCCCTACTTTTACTGATACACTTTCACCTTCTGCTAAGTTAGTGAATATAATTGGAGTAATTATTGATGGAACCTTATCTTTTATTTCACTTAAGCTTACCTTAAGCAACGGTTGTCCAGCAGTTACCTTATCTCCTTGTGAAACTAATGCTTCTATGCCTTGTCCTTCTAAGTTAACTGTATCAATACCAAAGTGAACTAGTATTTCACGTCCGTTATTAGCTGTTATTCCTACGGCATGTTTTGTAGGAAATAAAGTTGTAATTATTCCATTTACTGGGGAAACAACTTCTCCATTTGCTGGTTCTATAGCAAATCCGTCTCCCATCATTTTTTGTGAAAACACTTGATCTGGAACATCTGTTATTGGAATTATCTTTCCATCTATTGGTGCAACAAAAGTAGTATCATTTACATCTGTAGTCGTTGCTTCTTTAGGTGTTTCTTTAGCTGCCACTGGAGTTTTTCCAGACATTATATCTTTTATTTGTGATTTCAACTGATCTGATTTTCCACCAAATATAGCTTGAATATTGTTTCCAACTTCCATAACACCTGCTGCACCTAATCTCTTAAGCTCAGCCTTATCAACATTTTTAATATCATTTACACTTACACGAAGTCTAGTTATACATGCATCTAAGTTAGTTATATTTTCTTTTCCACCAAGTGCCTGAAGTATAGCATATGGAAGTTCTCCAGCTTCAACAGATTCTCCAGCTTCTCCTACATCATCGTCACGACCTGGAGTTTTTAGATTCCATTTTCTAATAGCAAATCTAAATCCAAAGTAGTAAATTACAGAGAAACATAAACCTACTGGAATTACTAACCACCAAGCTGTCCTATTTGGCATTACACCATTTAATAAATAATCTATAACACCACCTGAGAATGACATACCAATCTTAACATTTAATATTTGCATTATCATGAATGATAAGCCTGCAAATATACAGTGGATTCCAAATAAAACTGGTGCAACGAATAAGAATGAGAACTCAATTGGCTCTGTTATACCTGTTAAAAATGCTGTTAAAGCTGATGATGCAAGTATACCTGCTGTTAATACTTTCTTTTCAGGTTTTGCCTCATGATACATAGCTAGAGCTGCTGCTGGTAACCCAAACATCATAAACGGGAACTTACCAGTCATAAATGTACCTGCTGTAAATGGTACACCATCTTTTAATTGAGCCCACCATATACTGTTATCCCCATATACAATTTGCCCCGCTTTAGTTGTATATTCCCCAAATTGGAACCAGAATGGGTTATACCAAATGTGATGTAATCCAAATGGAATTAATGCCCTTTCTATAACTCCAAATATAAAGGCTGCTAACGTTTTATTTGTATCTATCATGTTATGTGAGAATGCATTTAATCCATGTTGAATTGGAGGCCATACAAATACCATCACAATTCCAGCTATTATAGCAAATACTGAAGTAACTATTGGAACAAATCTCTTTCCTGCAAAGAATCCCAAGTACGAAGGTAGTTCTATATTAAAAAATTTCTTATATAATTGTGCTGCTATAACACCTATTATAATACCTCCAAACACTCCTGTTTGTAGTGTTGGTATTCCAACTACGCTTGCAAAAGATGGATCTTTAGTAGCTAGTACTTCTGGAGTAACTCCTGCAACTATTCCCATTGTTACGTTCATTATTAAGAATCCTACTATTGCTGCAAGCCCAGCAACACCTTCTCCTCCAGCTAATCCTACAGCAACACCTACTGCAAATAATAATGAAAGATTACCAAATATAATTCCTCCTGCTTGCTCCATAATTGTAGCTAACACTTGAAACCAGTGTGCATTTAACACTGGAAAAGTATTTAAAAATTGAGGTTGATGAAAAGTATTACCAAATGCAAGCAATAAACCTGCTGCTGGTAACAATGCAACTGGAAGCATTAGTGCTTTACCAATTTGCTGTAGAACACCAAATGATTTTTTAAACATATAATTTTCTCCTTTCATTTATTACAAATTAATTTATTATTTTCAATTATTATTGTGTCCTAAAACACAAAAGGCATGAACAAAGTAATATAGAATATAGGAGTACCTAAAGACTAGTACAAATAGATACAACACTATTCCTTATAATTACCTTTGCTCATGCCTGATCGAATCAGTAACACACAAATTTAATGATTTTATTTTTAACAAAGTAAACTTTTACAACATTACGTTTACCCTTGTTACGTTTTTATTATATCAGCATATTTTTATTTTTGCAATACCTTTTCAGCTTTTTTTGATAACGTTTTTTTTACTTTTATTTGTCCCTAATAAAAAAAGATAACATATCTACACAATATGTTACCTTTTTAGCTTCCTAGCATGTTGAGATCATACAATCTCTTATTGCAAATTAACTTTTATACATTTATTTCAGCTTCTTCTCCAAGCATATGCTTATATTTTTGTAAAACTGGTTTTATTTCAGACTCTATAAAGTCTTCCACCTGACCAGGTGCTCTTCCAATGAATTTTTTTGGATCTATTAAAGCTAATACTTCTTCTTTTGTCATATTAAAGAAACTGTCACTAATAATCCTATCTATTAGGTCATTGTCTTTTCCTTCTACTTTAACCATTTTTGCCGCTTCCATAGAATGTTGTCTAATTCTTTCATGCAGTTCTTGTCTATCTCCGCCTTTTTTAACTGCACCCATAATAATGTTCTCGGTAGCCATGAATGGAAGTTCTTTTTTTACATGAGCTTCTATAACTTTAGGATATACTACCATATTACTTGCCACATTCATATAAAGATTAAGAACACCGTCTAATGCCAAAAATGCTTCTGATACAGCTATTCTTTTGTTAGCAGAATCATCTAGGGTTCTTTCAAACCATTGTGTAGAAGCTGTTATAGCTGGATTTAATGAGTTAACAATTATATATCTAGCTAGTGCACCAATTCTTTCAGATCTCATAGGGTTTCTCTTATATGCCATTGCTGAAGAGCCTATCTGATTTTTCTCAAATGGTTCTTCCATCTCTTTCATATTTTGTAGTAATCTTAAATCGTTACTAAATTTGTATGCACTTTGGGCAATTTCTGATAGAGTATTTAATATTATAGAATCTACTTTTCTTGTATATGTTTGACCAGTCACCATAAATTCCTGACTAAATCCCATTTTTTCAGTAACCAACTTATCTAGTTGTTTTACTTTTTCCTCATCTCCATCAAACAATTCCATAAAGCTTGCTTGTGTTCCCGTAGTACCTTTTACTCCTCTAAATCTTAGCTTTTCTATTACAAACTCTAAATTTTCTAAATCAAGATAAAGCTCCTGAATCCATAAAGTAGCTCTTTTGCCTACAGTTGTTAGCTGAGCAGGTTGTAAATGAGTAAAACCTAATGTCGGTAAGTCTTTATACTCTAAAGCAAACTTTGTTAAAGAATTTATTGTATTAACTATTTTTTTCTTAATAATCTCTAGTGCATCCCTCATAATTATTAAATCAGTATTATCACCTACATAGCAACTAGTTGCCCCTAAGTGAATTATACCTTTAGCTTTTGGACATTGAACACCATAAGCATAAACATGACTCATAACATCATGTCTAACTTCTTTTTCTCTGTTTTCTGCCACCTGGTAATTTACATTTTCCATGTTTTCTTTAAGTTCATTTATTTGCTCGTCAGTTATGTCTAGACCTAGTTCCTTTTCACATTCTGCTAAAGCTACCCAAAGCTTTCTCCAAGTCTTAAACTTCATTTCATCTGAAAACAAGTAAGACATTTCTTTTGAAGCATACCTTGTATTTAAAGGTGTATTATATATATTTCGCATACTAATATACCTCCACTGCGTATATAATAATATTTTGTTATTCTTTCATTCATATTATATCATATATTTTATAAGTTTTATACAATTTTGTTCGGGTTTTTTATATATTATTTATTTATATACTTTAAATACCCAAAAGTGGTTACAAAAATTCATTTTTTTCTGTACAGGCTTGTTCTATTTTAAAAATTGGTTAATATAATTTAATAAAGTGACACTTGCTTTAGATGGGGCTTTCAACCCCTACCTGAAGTTTAGTTGAACAAATCCAGGGACGTAGCCGCTCTTTACTCCCACTTAAGCAGAGAGCCAAAATCTGTGATTCTGTGCGAATCAGTTAAGCAGACATATAAAATCTTCGATTTTGATATGGTCGCTTACTCTGTGAGTACTCCTCTGAAGAGGAGTTTCCTATAAAGATGGGAGTATTAGAACTGGTAGTCATCGGATAAAAAGACTATATAGGGGTTTGGAGGTATTTATGTACAAACTTAGTTTAATTGATAAAATTTCCATGATACTTGTAATTATAGGAGCCCTTAACTGGGGACTTATAGGTTTATTCAACTTAAATTTAATAGGATTATTATTTGGAGAACCAGCTAACTTTATTGGTAGAATAATCTATATTCTTGTAGGTGTAGCTGGAGTAAATATACTACTATTTTTATTTAAAATGAAAGGTGTTTTCAGTAATAAATAAAAGGCTCATTATAAAATGAGCCTTTTATTTATTAAATTTACTCTTCTATTGAGTCTACTAGTTTAACAATTTCTTCAACTGCTAAAGCTTCGTCATCACCTGAAGCCGTAACTTTTATAGTTGCATTCTTAGTAACTCCTAGTGATAAAACTCCTATTAAGCTTTTTACATTAGCTTTCTTACCATTAAACTCTACAGTTATATCTGATTTGAAAGAAGAAGCTTTCTTCACTAATAATGTTGCTGGTCTAGCGTGTAAACCTGTAGCACTTTTTACTGTAACTTCTTTAGATATCATTAAATTCACCCCTATTTATAAAAATTTAATAATTTATGACAAACTTTCCTTAATAATTATAACATTTTTTTTATGTCTTTCAATAGTTATTTTGTATTGAAAATGATTACTTAACTATAAAATTAAGTTTTAATCGTTTAATATTGTAAATATTAGCTATATATTGTATTTTTTTACAATTACTTTAATCCCCTAATAAATGTTTCAATCCTATCCAATCCATTCTTTATATTCTCCATAGAAGTAGCAAAGGATAATCTAATATAGTTATCCACGCCAAAACCAATTCCTGGTATTACTGCAACTTTTTCTTTTTCAAGTAATTGTTCAGAGAAGCTCATAGAGTCTATTACTTTAACATTGTCACAAGTTTTACCAAAAATCTTTGATATATTAACCATTATATAGAATGTACCCTCTGGAATAACACATGTTAGCCCTTCCATAGAACTTATTTTTTCAATCATATAATCCCTTCTATTCTTAAACTCAGTTACCATATTGTTAACTATAGACTCTTCTGTATTTAAAGCTTCTATAGTTGCATACTGAGCAATAGAATTAGGATTCGATGTTGTGTGACTCTGGATATTTGACATTAGTTTAACTATTTCTTCATTAGCAGCAGCATATCCTATTCTCCATCCTGTCATAGAATATGTTTTTGAAACTCCATTGATAACTATTGTTCTATTATAGGCATCTTCAGATAAACTTGCTATGCTTACATGTTTAGTATCCCCATATATTAATTTTTCATATATTTCATCAGATAAAATTAATATATTTTTTTCTTTAGCAAAATTTGCAATAGATATAAGTTCTTCCTGGGTATAAACAGCACCGGTTGGATTGTTAGGACTATTAATAATTAGCATCTTGGTTTTATCTGTCACAACTTTTTTTAGGTCTTCTACCGTATACTTAAATTTATTTTCTTCTGTTGTTTCTACATATACAGGAACTCCATCTGCAAGCTTTATTAACTCAGGGTAGCTTACCCAATATGGCGTTGGAACAATAACCTCATCACCTGGATTTAAAGTTGCAGACAGAGCATTAGCTAAACACTGTTTAGCTCCAGTAGAAACTATAATTTGAGAGGTACTATATTCTAAATTGTTATCATTATAAAATTTTTTTGCAATAGTCTCTTTTAATTCTAAAATTCCAGATGCAGGTGTATATTTTGTAAAACCTCTTCTTATTGCCTTTATTGCTGCTTCTTGAATATTTTCAGGAGTATTAAAATCTGGTTCCCCTGCGGCAAAACCAATAACATCAACTCCTTCTGATTTCATCTTTTTCGCTTTAGCTGTTATGGCTAAAGTAATAGATGGTTCAATTTGCTGTGCTTTTTTTGATAATATCATTTTACATCCTCCGCATTTAAATTTTTGTGTATTAATGTTTCATTTACAGCAACATTACCTAGTATATGATTTTTATTAAAGTGTATAATTATATTGACCCTCTATGTTAACAAGTAGTATATACTTGTTAACAATTTATAATTTACAACTTTATCCGATGACTACCCGCTCTAATACTCCCATCTTTATAGGAAACTCCTCTTCAGAGGAGTACTCACAGAGTAAGCGATCATATCAAAATCACAGATTTTGGCTCTCTGCTTAAGTGGGAGTAAAGAGCGGCTACGTCCCTGGATTCGTTCAACTAAGAATCAGGTGGGGG
>NZ_JABAIW010000099.1:0-6623 GCF_014231265.1 Clostridium sp. DJ247
TTAAAAATATTTAACGTGACGAAACATGGTAATATATCCGGTCGTATAAGTTAAATTTCGGGCGTGTTTATCTATATCTAATTATTTACTGCTTGACATTTCTATGACTTTTTCAGTACATCTTTCCATAGCCTCAATAATAGTTCCTTTAAAGTTATTTTTTTCAAGACTATATAATGCTGCTATAGTTGCTCCTCCTGGTGAACAAACCTTATCTCGAAGTTCTATTGGATGCTGATCTGTCTCCAAAACCATTTTAGCTGCTCCTAAAACTGATTGTGCTGCAAGCTTATATGCTTTTTTCCAAGGTAGTCCTCTTAATACACCACCTTCCGCTATAGCCTCAATAAACATATATGCATATGCTGGAGAAGAACCACTAATAGCAGGAATTATATCCATAAGACTCTCATCTATTATTTCAGCTTTGCCAAAACATTGAAATATTTTAATTATATCCTTAAGGTCATCTTTGTCAACCATTTCATTATGACATATAACGCTCATGCCTTCTCCTACAAGGGTAGGTGTATTTGGCATTGCTCTTACTGCTTTCACTTTTCTTCCAAAGGCTACTTCTATGGTTTTTAAATTTATAGCTGGCGAAATAGTTACTACAGTAACATCTTCTTTAATACAGTCCTTAATTTCATCTGTTATCTCTTCGTGTTTATCTGTTTTTATGGATAAGAAAAGTATATCAGCAAATTCTGCAACTTCTTTATTGTCATCTGTAGTTAAAACCCCATATTTATTCTTAATTAATTCTAAAATTTCCGTAGAAACATTGCTAACCATCATATTGTTACTAGGCACTAACTTTGATTTACATATATCACTAATCATTGCCTGAGCTATATTTCCCCAACCAATAAACCCTATGTTCTTATTCAAATTCATCACTCCCCGAGTTCAATATATACTTGTAAATGAAATTTACATTCTAGCTAACCTAGTACATAGAAGTCCTTGATCTACAACTGCTAGTGTAATGTACAACTACATGTATTATAAGTTGTATGAATTGATGGGTTCAAACTTATCCCTTTTTTCTATGGTTGCAGCAACTACTAAAGCAGCAGCCTCCTTATAGAAGTACTCCTGGCTGTTTATAGATTCTTTTCGTCTTCTATCTATCTTAGTATAAGTACCATCTTTATTTAATATTCTCGCTTTAATAGTATCTTTTAAATATATATTTAATATTTCATTAAGTCTTCTTTTATTTTTTTCTTCTTTTACAGGAAATAGTAATTCAACTCTTCTATCTAAATTCCTGGTCATCCAATCAGCACTAGATAAATATATATCCTCTTCTCCATTATTATAAAAGTAATAAATTCTGCTATGCTCAAGAAATCTTCCCACTATACTTCTCACTCTTATTCTTTCACTAACCCCAGGAACTCCAGGCCTTAAACAACAAATACCTCTTATTATTAAGTCTATATCTACCCCTGCACTAGAAGCATCATAAAGACTTTCTATAATTTCTTGATCAACTAAAGCGTTAACTTTTGCAATTATTTTCGCCTTTTTGCCGTTCCTAGCATTTTCTGTTTCTCTATTGATAAGTTTTATAAACTCTTCTCTCATATTTATAGGTGCTATAATAAAATTATACATCTGCGTTAAATCTGAATAGCCAGAAATCATATTAAAAAGAGCAGAAGCATCTGTACCAAAATAAGGGTTTGAAGTAAATATACTTAAATCCGTATAAATTTTTGCAGTAACATCATTATAGTTTCCAGTACTCAAATGAACATATCTTTTTATTCCGTTTTCTTCACGTCTCACAATAAGTAAAATCTTACAGTGAGTCTTAAGTCCTACTAATCCGTATATTACATGACAACCTGCTTTTTCTAGACGTTGTGCCCATATTATGTTGTTTTCTTCATCAAATCTAGCTTTAAGTTCAACTAGAACTGTGACTTGTTTGCCATTCTCCGCTGCCTTAGCTAATGCATTTACAATAGGTGAATTACCACTTACTCTGTAGAGAGTTTGTTTAATCGCTAGTACATTAGGATCTTCTGCCGCCTTTTCAACAAGTTCTACTACAGGATCAAAGGATTCATATGGACAATGTATCATAATATCACCACTAGATATGGCCTCGAAAATATTGTCACTATCCTTAAATTCTATAGACTTTTGAGGCCTAAATTTATCATATTTTAAATATTCAAAACCATTGATAGAACTTAGCTTCATAAGAAAAGTTAAATCTAAAGGCCCTTTAATCTTATATACACTGTTTTCATCAACTTCTAACTCTTCTTCCAACAAATTCAGTATTTTATCTGCTATTTCCTGTTCTGTTTCCACTCTTATAACAGATCCCCATTTTCTTCTTCTAAGAGATTGTTGGATTTCTTCAAGTAAGTCTTCTGCTCCTTCCTCATTGAAATCTAAATCTGCATTTCTCGTTATTCTATAACATCCCATATCTATTATATTGTGTCCTTTAAATAACTCTTCCATGTGTAGTTTTATAACTTCCTCCATTAGAGTAAAACATCTTTCATTACTTTCACTAGGTAATTCTACTAGCCTACCCAGTACAGAAGGAACTTGAACTGTAGCAAATATATTCTCTTCTCTATCTTCATTATTTTCTAGTAATACTGCAATATTAAGACTTTTATTTAATATAAGAGGGAACGGTCTACTTTTATCAACTACCATAGGTGTCAAAACTGGGTATACAGATTTAATGTAGTACTCTCTTACAAATTCTTTTTGCTTCTTACTTAGTTTTTCTCCTT
This sequence comes from Clostridium sp. DJ247, assembly GCF_014231265.1. Classification (NCBI taxonomy): domain Bacteria; kingdom Bacillati; phylum Bacillota; class Clostridia; order Eubacteriales; family Clostridiaceae; genus Clostridium; species Clostridium sp. DJ247. Next base: position 2,775 of record NZ_JABAIW010000099.1, read on the forward strand.
TTAATAGATTTATATTCTTTTTTCTTAGAGCTTGAATTAGCGATCGATTAAAACAATTATACTGATCATGAACCATTTTGTGTGTTCTGATTAAAATATGCTGTAATTGTTCTTTAGCATTTAAACCTGCTGCGTCACGTTTATCAAATCCTACAGCTAGCTGATCCTTTAAGGAGCCTACTCTAACCATGAAAAACTCATCTAAATTTGAGCTTGCAATAGATAGAAACTTTAATCTCTCAAGGAGGGGATTATTACTATCTTGAGCTTCTTCTAAAACACGCTCATTAAATTCAAGCCAACTTAGCTCTCTATTTATAAAGTTATGAGGTTTATACTTATTACTTGTCATACTAACAGTCCCCTTTACTTTTTATTATAGGCTTATAGCCCATAACTTCTTCAAAAAATGAAGAATTATTCTTAAAACTCCACTCTTCAAGTGCTATATCTTCCTTTGCCCTAATATGAAACAAAAGTTCTCTATCATGTGCTGATATCCTTACCTCTTTTACCTTCTGTTTATGAGACATATCTAAGGCTTCTGCAAGTTTAAGGATGGCTGATAACTTAGATATAATTATTCTTCCATACTTATCAACTGATCTATACTCTTCATCCTTTAAACTTGGATTTTCTTCAAGATGATATTTAGTTATGTTTGCAATTATCTTTAGCTCTTGGTTTGAGAATCCTAATATATCTTGAGAATATATAATATTATATGAATGAAGGTTATGGTCGCTTAAGTTTACGTATTTGCCTATATCATGTAAGATAGCTGCTACCCTAAGGTATAATCTTTCTCTATGTTCTAATCTATGAATTTCCTTTGTCCTATCAAAAATATTTAAAGCTATATTTTCAATATGTGAAGTATGTATTTTGTCTATTCCATACTTTTGCCCTATATACCATACTGAACTTATAATATCATTTATGGCATCCTCTTTCCTCTTAGTATTCATTGATTCATCAGCCACGTCTGCTATAATACCATGTCTTAGAGATACCATTGGTGCATAAATTCCTTTTGCTTTTGTCATATTAAGGAACGTATAAAATATTAAAACAGAAGGTAATAAAAGTTCTGCTGATTTTTTAGATAGTTCATATTCATTTATAATCTGTTCCGTAGTCATAAATTTAAGCTTTTTATATAATTCTTCTATATGTTCTTTTTTTATAAATTGTGGTACAGTGTCTTCTTTGTTACTTGGATATATTCTAGATATAGTTGCTAGTTCTCCACCTAATCCTATAAAGTTACTAATATTAATAACTTCTATATAGTGTTTAATTTGATTTATATTGCTTTCTATAAATTCTTTCATTATCTGTGAAAAATTTAAATTTACAAGTTCTAATCCTGAAAGCATCTCTCTTATTCTTAAAGATCCTATCTTAACATATTCAGTAAACTTCAGACTTCCTTTGTGATATACAGATACCTCTACACCACCTGAACCTATATTTATTAGTAAAAATCCACCATCATACATTCCTGGAACCTTAGAGAAGTTATTCCATATAGCTTTATACATATAAAAACGTTCTTGAGCGCTATTTATAGTTTCTACACTTAATCCTGTTTTTAATCTTATTTGTTCTAAAACATAATCTCTGTTATCAGCTTCTCTAATACCACTGGTAGATACAGCTTTATATTTTTTTACTTTATAATCGTTCATAATCTTAGCAAATCCACTTAAAGTTTCACAGGTTTCATATATGGCCTCGGGGTTAACTTTACCATAAGAGAAGGTGTCTCTGCCTATGTTACTAGATTTGTTGAGTTCTTCAATAGTTGTTATCTCGCCATTTTGCATAATTTGAGCAATTATCATTCTTATAAAGTTAGATCCCACATCAATAACAGATACTACTTCCGTCTTCATATAATTTCCCTTTCCTTCATACAAATTTATTTCAATTATACTATATACGACAAAATTTTAGCAATATTTAACCAGGTTTTACATATAATAAAATATAAATGTGTTTTTTCTACAAACAATTTATGTAAATTAATATCATAATTTAATTAATGTTTAATATATAAAAATTGTACTATTTACTTATATTATATGTAAAAATACTTGAAAAATTAAGTTAAACATAATATAGTCAATATAATAGTTTCTTATGAAAAATTTTTAATATTACTGTTAGATTATTTTATCCATGTAAGTGAAGTTTCACTTTATTAGTTATGCTTTAAAAGGAGAGAATATATGAAGAAAATAGGAGTTATAGATATTGGTTCTAATTCAATACGTTTAGTACTTTTAAGGATAGGTGAAAATAATTCATTTAAAATAATTGATGAATTAAAGGAAACCGTACGACTTGGAGAAGATATGGACGAAAATCTTAATTTAAGTTCAGAGCGTATGGAAAAAGCCATTAAGACCTTAAAATTTTTTAAAGATATTTGTAATTCTACTGAAGTTCATGAAATTATAGCCGTAGCTACTGAAGCTGTAAGAAAGGCTAACAACAAAGATGTATTCCTAGGATTAGCTAAAGATGCTGCTGCTTTAGATATTAGAATACTATCAGGTGAAGAAGAAGCATACTATGATTACTTAGGTGTTATTCATAGTATGGATATTAAAGATACTTTAATTATGGACATAGGTGGTTGTAGTGCTGAATTAATTCTAGTTAAAGATAAGAAAATATATAAAAGTATAAGTCTACCTTTCGGGGCAATAAATATTACTGAAAAGTTCCGTATTTATGACGATATTACACCAGAAAAAGAAGAGGAAATCCATGAATTTTTCTATGATATTTTTAGAAGTATTCCTTGGATGTCTGAAATTGAATTCCTTTCGCTAGTTGGCGTAGGTGGTACTATAAGAAACATAGCTAAAATAGATAAAAAGTTAAAAAATTATCCTTTAGCAATTACACACAACTACGAAATGACTTCCGATGATGTACTTAATATTTATAATTTGGTAAAGAGTAAAAACCTTGAGGAAAAGAAGAAAATTAGAGGTCTATCAAAGGAAAGGGCTGACATTTTTTCTGGTGCTTGTTCTGCAGTTTGTTCACTTATAAAATTTTGTGCCATAGATAAACTTTTAGTAAGTGGTAACGGTTTAAGAGAAGGCTTAATTTACGAATATATTACAAAACATGGTTCTTCCATTGAGGACGTATTAGACTTTTCAATAAATAATTTATTATTAAATCATAGTATGAACAACAAACATGGAGAGAACACATACAGAATTGTAAAAAAATTATTTATTGAACTATCTGATATAATTGATATAGATGAAAATGTAGAAAAGATATTAAAAACTTCATCCATGCTCCATGATTGTGGAATAGCTGTTAACTACTACACACATAATCTACACTCACAATATCTTATAATTAATTCTCCTTTGTATGGACTAAGCCACAGAGAATTATTAATGAGTGCATATATAACTGCGTTTCATCATAAAGATGATTATAAATTAAATGATCTAAATTATGAAAATATAATTACTAAAGATGATATAAAGACCATACGAAAACTTGCATTACTGTTAAATATAGCTGAAGCTATTAGTAAGAGTGTTGGTATTTACTTAGCTAATATAGCTTGTCATATAGAAAAAGACACTGTGGTAATAAATGTAGTTTCTACTTTAAATTATAAGTTTTCTACCCCTGATATTTCAAAGATATGTAGCAGTTTTAAGAAGATCTTTAAAAAGGATTTAGTTATAGTATAAGTTATAGATAACCGTGCCCGAAATTTAACTTACACGACCGAATATGATGCCAAACTTCGGCACGTTAAAAACTTTTAATCAGTCTAAAGTTCGTGTTTTAAGCAGAGAGCCA
>NZ_JABAIW010000009.1:0-99868 GCF_014231265.1 Clostridium sp. DJ247
TTTTAATCAGTCTAAAGTTCGTGTTTAAGAAAATCTAAGAACCTTATATAAACTCGCTACGCTCAAACATATATAAGATTCTAAGATTTTCTAAAGCACTTCACTAAGACTGACAAAAAAGTTTTTAAATGTGCTTCAGTTTTGTCAACATATTCCTATGTATAAATTAAATTTAAGTTATGGGTATCTATATATTAGTTAAACATATACTTTAAGTTACTATTTTAAAAAACAAAAAGGGAATCCATCCATAAAAGGACGAATTCCCGCGTTACCACCTTTTTTCCTGCATAACTACAGGCTCTTAATATCCATAACGGTTAAGATAACCGCCTTTACCTACTAAAGTTCAGCAAAGAAGCTCCAAAGCTACCTTCGAAATAACCCGCATAGAAAGTCTTTCAGCTAATAAACTTTCCTCTCTTAATACTTTTATTATTTCTACTCCTCTTTTTCATAGCAATTTAAATAATTATATTTGACATTTAAGTATTATTATATCGTTAATTGGTAAAGTGTCAAGTATATTCTTTACTAAAAATATCTATGTCTATGAGACCTCTTTATCAACCTTCCTTATTAAAACCTGATGTACTCTTTTCCGATCACATTTATCTACTATAAATTCATATTTTTTATACTGAATTTTATATCCAATCTGTGGCGAAGTTCCTATTTTAGAGTAAATCCACCCTCCAATGGTATCGATATTTTCTGCCTTTATATTAATATTTAAGAGATTATTAATATCATCTATAAGCACTTTTCCATTTATAACATAACTTCCATCTTCTAATAGATGAATTTCTTCCGTTCCTTCATCAAATTCATCTTCAATCTCACCAACAATTTCTTCTAGGATATCCTCAATGGTTACTAATCCTGCAGTTCCGCCATACTCATCAATGATTACGGCTATATGTTCCTGCTCTTTCTGAAACTTTTTAAATAATACGCTGATAGACATATGTTCAGGTATAGACATTATGTTTCTAATTATTGTATTTAACTGTTGTTCTGTTCCTTCAATTTTCATTTTATATAGATCTTTTATGTGAACAAATCCTATAATATCATCTTTGCTATTATTACAAACTGGATACCTAGTTAACTGTTCTCTCATTGCAATTTCTAAAATTTTATCAAAATCATCTTTTTTATATATGCAAACCATATCAGTTCTTGGTATCATTATATCTTTTACAGTTTTTTCGGAGAAATCAAAAATATTATCAACCAGGGTTAACTCTGTTTGATCTATCAATCCATGTCTATAGCTTTCTTCCACTAATAATTTAATTTCTTCATCTGTATGTGCTATTTCATGTTCATCAACTAAAGAAATACCAAATATTCTTAATATAAAATTGGTACTATGATTAAATACCCAAATTATCGGATAAGTTATTTTATAAAAAACTAATAAAGGCATGGACGTTATTAGCGCTATCTTTTCAGTGCTTATAATTGCTAAAGACTTAGGAGCTAGCTCACCTAATATAATATGAAACGCTGTTATAATAGTAAAAGCAATTATAACTGATATAGAATGTATAGTAATTTCAGATAGGTTAAAAAAACTAAATAAAGGCATAAGTAGTTTAGCTATAGCAGGCTCACCTATCCATCCTAATCCAAGTGAAGCAAGAGTGATTCCTAATTGACAAGCAGATAGATAAGAATTTAAATCGTTAACAATTTTTCGAGTATATTTAGCTCTTTGATTTCCTTCTGTCATCAAAGTTTCTATTCTTGATTTTCTTATCTTTACCATAGCGAACTCTGCAGCTACAAAAAAACCATTCATAAAGACAAGTAACAGTATAAGAATAATATTAAGTAACACTTGCATGTAAGAATAACTCCTCCTCCAAATAAAAACTTTACTTTTAAAGTTTACTCCTAAGAGTAAAACAACTGTATTATATCACATTTTCTAAAATATTAAAATGTTTTATAATTTTAAATATTTAAAATTTGTAATTATAAAAGACTTAAAATATGTTTAAAGAAATATTTAAACATATTTTAAGTCTTCTATAAAAACATTTATATAATAACAGATAACTATAATACTATAATATTTTTATACTTATATAAAAATATCTTTATTTAATTTTATCTAATTTCTTATGGTTGTACATTTTAATACCTATCTAGAACTTATCACCATGTATGCATAATTCTTTCTTGCTTACCTTTTCTTTGACTATTTCAAGTGCTTGTTTCACCGTATACCCTTTAAAGTATAATTCTACCACCTTATTCACAGACTTATCCAAAATTAAAAGCTCCTTTCTTATGTTATAAATCTATATATTTTATTTTAACATAATATACAATATTTGGATATAGCCATATTTAAAGTTTTATCAATGAGAAAACAATAATTTTTGCTGTATAGTAAAAAGACACTCTATTGAGTGCCTAATTACAAATTTCATCATAATAGTATAATTAAGTGAATATCTTTTAATAGTAAAACAAGTTTTAAATATTATCCTTATTGATATCTATTATATGTATACCTAAGTTACCATTTACCTCCACTACTTCTCCATATGCGATTATCTTCCCATTAACATGTAACTCTACCGGCTGATCTGCTACCTGATTTAACTCAAGTAAAGTTCCATTGTTAAAATTTAAAATTTCTTTTATACTACGTTGAGCATTTCCTAAAACAATTTGTATATTCAAGGGTACATCAAATAAAGAATTAGTGTTTTTAGAGAAATTGTCAGAATCAGCAAACTGTTTATATCCAACTTTTTGAACTTTGTAATCTAAGGAATTATTATCTAAAGAATAACTACTTACTACATTTTCTTCTGATTCTGATTCATTCATTATGATAGCTTGTTCTTTCATCTTTTCCACAGCGTCTTGCTTACTTTCAATTACTATATCAGTAGGTGGATTATCAATAACAGGTTCATCAACAGTTTCCGTACCCATCATTATAGATATTATTTTTTGTGCTGTTTCCATTGACAATACCTGCATAATAACACTGTCTATTAAATTCTCTACATTTAGTTTAAATGCTACTTGAATAACCTCTTCCTCTTCTTGAATATCATCTAACATCTCTGAAGTCATAGAATCCCAAATCTTTGATTTTGGAGGAGAAATATCTACTTTTCTTGCAAACAGGGTTGCCATTGATGTAGCTGCTGAACCTATCATTAGATTCATAGCTTCTGAAACAGCACTTTCTTCTATTTCTGACAGGGTTTCAGAAGAAACCTGTCCAGTACCACCCATCATTAGATTAGCTACTATAGCCGCATCTGAAACTTTCATAAGTAAAACATTCTTTCCCGCAATTCCAGTAACATATTTTATTTCTAAAGCAATATTAGGTATTTTAAAACTCTCCCTCATGTTTTTTAGTGTTGTAACCGAGATAACAGGAGTTGTTATATTTACCTTTTTACCTATCATATCCGATAGTGCTGTAGCAGCGGAACCCATTGATATGTTACCAACTTCACCCAATACATCTTTTCCAATATCTGTTAAAGCAATAGTTTCAGACTTATCATTGCTTGTACTTATTTCTTCATTACTAACATTACCTTCTAATAAAGCATTGATTTCTTCTTGAGAAAGTCCATTACTCATACTTACACATCCTTCTCTAAACAATCTACTATTTTAACTGCCTTACGGTTACGTATTAAACCTACTTCACCATTAAAACAATATTTTTCTTCCACTAATATACTTACTTTATTTTTATACCTTTTATTTGTGCTTAAAATCGTTCCTTTTTGTAAATCCATAATTTCTCCTAAAGATAGCTGTATATTATCTAGTATTACTTTTATATTTAAATTTGCATTACCAAATTTGTTATTTAACTCAAACTCAGAAACTTTATTCTTTAGTTCTAATTTTTCTAAATACTTTTCTATGCTTAAATAAGGAATACATATATTAAAGAAAGTATTTATTTTACCAATACTTATAGAAAATGATGCTAAGGCAACAGATTCATTATTACTAAATAGTTTAATTTTAGCTGGATCAATTTCTAAATACTCGATTTCTGATTTAACTTTTAAAACTTTACTCCATGCTTTTTCTAGATACTCTATAAAGTTTCTTGTTATTTGCATGGAAATATTTTTGTCATTTTCAGAAAACTCTATTAAACTTAGTTTCTTACTCCCATCTCCACCTAGGAAAATATCTACAATTTGAAATACTAAACTAGGACTTGTTTCAAACAGTAAATATCCCTCTAATGGATTTAACTTAAATACAGTTACAACAGTAGGATATGAAATGGAACGCATAAATTCTTCATAACGTATTTCTTGTATAGATTCTAAAAAAACTTTTATCTTTAAATTTTTGAACATGCTGGAAGATATGATCTGAGTATATTCCTTGTGAATATACTCTAATATCTGCATATCTTTATCAGCGAATTTTAAGCTATCCTCTAACACAGTAGAAGTAACACTACTTTCATTAGCAGAATTATTGTTGCCATCTTCCTCAATTGTTTCACCAGCTGCCAAAGCTGCTAACAGAGCATCTATTTCACTTTGAGATAAAACTTCTGCCATATTAAACCCTCATTTCACTATTTTTAAAACAAACTTTAAATAGTTATAATACTTTTTTAATAGCTTCTAATACTCTGTCTCCTTGAAAAGGCTTAACAATAAAATCTTTTGCACCTGCTCGTATAGCTTCCATTACCATATTCTGTTGTCCCATAGCACTACACATTATTATTTTAGCCGTGGAGTCAATAGCTTTAATTTTCTTAGTTGCTTCAATACCATCCATCTCTGGCATTGTGATATCCATTGTTACTATATCTGGTCTTTGATTTTGATATAGTTCAACAGCTTTTACTCCATTTGCCGCCTCACCTATAACTTCAAATCCATTTTTCTCTAATATATCTTTTACCATCATTCGCATAAATGCTGCATCATCCACAATAAGAACTTTATACATTATCTCCCAACCTTTCACCAATTTGATAAGTAGCTAGACCATCTTGATATCTTTACTCTTGTCCAAGGTTTATTAACTAATCTTATTATAACAAAATATTAATACATTATTTTTTAAATTCAATAATTAATTGTAAAAATTTAAAGGTTTCATAGTTTGAACCAAACACATTAATGAAAAAAGGGTTTATTAAATTTTAAACTTATTTATAAATTAGTAAAAATCCCCTAGATCTCTCTAGGGGTAAAACTTTTAATAACTTATTAAATTGTATAATGGTAGCTAAATATTATAAATTAGTAATTCGAATATACTTAAAGCCACTATATACGAAAAACTTAGTTTGGTATATTAAATGCTAAGTATAATAGATCAATACAAAACAGTGGAATACTGAAAGTTATTTCATAAAATCAGGTTTGGGCATTACAAATAAATGTGGCTCTTGTAAGTAATCTTGAACAATTCTGAGAGCTTCACCAAATCTTTGGTAGTGTACAACTTCCCTTTCTCTAAGAAACTTTAAAGGTTCAATTACATCTGGATCATCTGCCATATTAAGCAGCCATTCATAGGTTGCTCTAGCTTTTTGCTCTGCTGCTAAGTCCTCGTTAAGATCAACAATAGGGTTACCCTTTGATTGTATATATGCAGCTGTAAATGGAACGCCATTAGCATCTACGGGATAAATTCCTTTGTCATGATCTGCATAATATGCTGCTAATTCTGTACTTTCAATCTCTTCAACACTTGCATCTCTAGTCAACTGATGAACTATGGACCCAACAATTTCAAGGTGTGCTAATTCTTCCGTACCTATATCGTTTAATGTTGCTATGGCTTGAGGTGTAACCATTGAGAATCTCTGACTTAAATATCTTAAAGATGCAGCTAACTCCCCATCAGGTCCCCCGTATTGTGTAATAATTACTTTAGCCATTCTAGGATCTGGATTTTTTATTTTTACAGGAAACTCAAGTTTTTTTTCGTATAACCACATGTTCTATAGCTCCTTTCATTATAGCCTAAAATTGGCTTCATATTTCCAAGGCCATGGCTCATTTATCCACTGCCATGGTGAATGACTAAATGACTTGTGTTCTGATAACATTCCAAAAAAGTTTTCGTATTGTTGCTTTAAAGCTTGTGATTGCATTACAAATGTATTGTATTTTACAATGGAATCCTGATCTTCTGGATGGGTATTAAGATATAAATGTAAATCCTCTATCATAAAATCTACAGCAGTAATTTGCTTTAAAAGCTCCATTTTGTTCATTGTGTTCTCCATAACAGCTCCCCCTTTACTTGTAACTATCTTCATCTCTTTTATATTTTTTATCTTTTTTCTTATAAGGACTATAAAGCTCTGGAAAAGCAGTTCCCATTTTAAGAGCCTCAATAGGAGGGAAGAGAGTGCAAAGCTTTTGGTAAGGAACATACGCAGCAGCTAATCGGACATTTCTTATCACAGTCTCCTGCGGAATACAGGGATTCACTGGTGAATAAATATTGTTTGCCATATCATATTCTGTTTTTTTAATGTTATCCATAATATTAACTTTATTCTCCTCGTATATTAATGCTACAATTATATTTTATTCCAATCATATATTTTGGTTACAATAAATATAATATTAAGTTGAAATTTTTCTTGATAACTTCTATAGATAACCATGCCCGAAATTTAACTTATACTCCGAGATATATTACCATGTTTCGTCACGTTAAATATTTTTAATTAGTCTAAAGTTCAAATTTGAGAAAAATCTAAGAACTTTGATAAACTCGTACCTCAAACATATCTAAAGTTCTAAGATTTTTTCTCAAATTTTCACTAAGACTAATAAAAAAATATTTAAATGCGACTTCAACATTAGTAATATATCTCTACGTATAAGTTAAATTTAAGTTGTGGTTATCTATGATACAACTATCATAATTATAAACACTACTATATAATAAGACCGTACTGTATTTTCACAGCACGGTCTTAAATAAACTAATCTTCATTAAATTAGTTACTAGTTTTCTATGTAAATTTTCCACTTTTATTCATTAGCAAGTTTTAATAATGCATCTGCAAGTATATCTGTTCCCTTGGCAATATCTTCATAATCACTCCATTCATCAGGATTATGGCTTATACCATCTTTGCTAGGTACAAATATCATTGCTATAGGCGCAAATCTACCAACCATCATAGAATCGTGAAATGCACCGCTTACCATTTTATGATAGGATATATTATTACTACTACAAATTTCTTCTAACATTTTAATAATCTTTTCATCGGAATGGGTAGGAATATCATCGTTAATTTGTTGAATTTCAATAATTACTTCTCTCTTTTTCTCTACTTCTCTAATAAATTCCATCAACTCTTTTATCAACTTACATTTTACTTCATAATCACTATCTCTTACATCAATAGAAAAGTTAACTTCTCCTGATATAACATTTGAAGCGTTTGGCAAAACTTCCACTCTTCCTACTGTTGCCACAGTATCTTCACTAGCGGATGCCTTTGCAAGTTCTTCTAATTTTAATGCAATTTCACAGCAAATCAAAAATGCATCATGTCTTAAATTCATAGGTGTGCTTCCCGCATGTGTTTGTTTACCTTTTACCACTACCTCAAAGTTTGTTGGCGCTGAAATAGTTTTTACAATTCCAATTGGTAATCCTAAAGTTTCTAATACACCACCTTGTTCTACATGTAACTCTACAGCAGCGTGAACATCACCTTTTTTAACAGGAATTTCATTAAATTTAGATAAATCATATCCTAGGCTTTCTAAAACATCTGCTAAAGACTTGCCTTCGTTATCTTTTAGTTCCTGTGCTTCCTCCAGAGACAAGCTGCCTGCCATGGCCCTACTGCCAAGACAACCTAATCCAAATCTTGTAGGTTCCTCTGAAGTATAAACTATTACTTCAATATTACGTTTATGAGATAGTCCTGACTCCTTAATAAGTCTAGCAGCTTCAATGCCCGCTACTACACCTGTCATACCATCAAACATTCCAGCATTAATAACAGTATCAATATGAGAACCTGTCCAAACTGGAGGTAAATCTGGATTACTTCCTTTTAATGTTCCGAAAATATTTCCTATAGAATCCTCTCTTATGCTAAGTCCAACTTTCTTCATCTCTTCTTTAATATAATTTCGAGCATTTACTTCAGGCTCCGTAAAGAGTATTCTAGTTGTACCATTTTCAGGGTCTGAATTGAAGGTATTTAATTTTTCTAAACTCTCTCTTATATTAGATGATGAGGCAGCTTTAAGAATCATATCTTGTGTTCCTTTCTTTATTAGTTAATCAAGTTTTGAGGTGTCCCTTGAAGCCATTTATCAATATTGTCAAATACTATTTGTGCACGAATATAAAGTGCTTCATGAGTTGCAAAGGCAACATGTGGTGTTAAAACAGTATTTTTAGCACCTACAAGAGGATGTGTACTTGCTATTGGTGGTTCAATTTCAAACACATCGATACCTGCACCAGCAATTTTCCCTTCATTTAGTGCTTTTGCCAGCGCTGTATTATCTACAACTGGTCCTCTTGCTGTATTTATTAATATAGCTGAAGGTTTTAAAAGTGATATTCTTTTTTCATCAATTAAGTTTTTAGTACTTTCATTAAGTGGTACATGTAGTGATATAATGTCACTTTCCTTTAGGAGTGTATCCAAATCAACATATTTTATCCCCTTATCAGCTGCTTCTGCCTTTTTGCTTCTGCTGTATGCTAAAACTTCACAGCCAAATGCCTTTGCTATTTCAGCTACTCTTAAACCAATAGCTCCTGTTCCAACAATTCCAAACTTTTTATTAAATAATTCATAACCTACAAGTCCATTTTTAGTTTTTTCAGTTCTTGTTGCATTATCACATGGTACAATATTACGAAGTACTGATATTGCAAGTCCATATACAAGTTCTGCTACTGCATTAGTTGAGTATCCTGCTGCATTACAAACAGTAATTCCTCTTTCTCTGCATATGTCCATATCAACATGGTCAACTCCTGTAAATGCAACAGATATCATTTTTAGGTTAGGACAGTTTTCAATAACTTCTTTTCTGAATGGCAAGTTTGATAGCATAACAATATCAGCTTGTGCTGCTCTTTCAATTAATTCCTTTGTGTCTTCTGTTCTAGTATCATGATAAACAAATTGGTGTCCTTGCCTTTTAAATTTCTTTGCAAGCTCACTAATTTTTTCTTTACTAACTCCTAATGGTTCTATCATAACAATATTCATAAATAAAATCCTCCTAATTTTTTACTTAGTCATTATTTCTTACTAATTATCTTTTTGTATTATATATTTATAAAATTACATCTCTATTACAATCTTTAGAATATATATATGTAAAGTTTTCTCTTCCTACACCGTAAGAGGCTTGTGCAACATATGGTCCAAACCACACAAAATCTCCTTTTTTAATCGTAGTCCATTGATCATCTAGGAAATAAACTCCTTGACCCTCTAGCATATATGCACCATGCTCCTGAACATGAGTTTCAACAAATGGATGACAGCCTCCCGGTGCAAAAGATAAAATATGCATATTCATATCAAAACCTAATTCTGTTGGAAGTAAATCCTTTATAAAAACATTTTCCATATCATCATAATTTCTGTATTCAATGTCATTTACATTACCCCAAACTACTCTTGAACTATATCCTTCAATAGGAATGTAAATCTGCTTATATAATAGTATATTTGCAGTTTGTTCTGATGTATTTTTAAACTCAATACCTGTTCCTGATGGAGAATAAGCATAACCCCCAGTAGTAAGTTCCTTCTCTTCTCCATCAACTGTCACATTAACTTTTCCATCTATACAATAAATAAAGGTTTCAATGTTGTATTCTTCACCAAATTTTTTAGTTGTTTTTGCTCCTGGTGCAGCGCTGATTATATATTGTACAAAACTAGCTCCAATTTTAGGAGAAGATACTATACTAATCCTACAGCCTTCAATTCCAGGTATAACATTATTAACAAGACCTTCTGGCGGAATAACTGCATATACACCATGTTTTACTATTGCTCTAGTTGATAAAATATCCTTAGGGTATCCCATAAAAAACCTCCATCCTGTTTTACATAGCTTTATTGTAAAACATCCTTTTTATTTTTTATTTATATCTAAAATATAGGATTATAAACAACTGTCATTACACTCAAGATGATTTCATATATCGAAATTCAATTTCATAACATTCACATATTCATATATACTTTAGCATACTACAATATAATATCTAAAATTTACATTACATATACAATTAATAATTTCACATATTGAAATTCAATTTCTCTATAATTCAAATAAAAAACCTTAGAATATATTGTATTTTTAATTATATTATATACTTTCTCTTTTCACAATACTAAAGTTATCATTTTTTTCATAACTTTTCTTTTTAACATTTTACTATCCATCTGGGGCTTTAAGAGGAAATCTTGACCCCCCATATAGATATTTGCTATTAGTTCTAAATATTTTATATTTACAAGCTTATTTTATCTCTTTTAATAAATTGTCCATATCCTTTTTTACCTATAAATTTTCCGTCTTCAACTAATATCTGTCCTCTTACTGCTGTAGTTATAGGATAACCCTTTAATTTTTTGCCCTCAAATAAAGTGTAACCACTTTTCATATGCAAATTAGTTGATGTCAATTCCACATCTTTCTTAGGATCAACTATTACAAAATCAGCATCTTTTCCTATTGTAATACTACCTTTATTGGTAAGCCCGAATATTTTCGCAGGGTTAGTACTAAGCACCTTTACCATTTTTTGTAATGATATTTTATTATTTTGTACTCCTTCTGAAAATATCAAAGGCAGTAATAGCTCTATTCCTGGAATTCCTGCTGGTATTTTTGTAAAGTCATTAGCAACTTGATTCTTTTGTTCTTTAGTAAATGGGCAATGATCTGTAGATATAATCTTTATTGTACCTTTGTTTATGCCTTGCCATAAGGCTTGTTTGTCTGCTTCAGAACGCAAAGGCGGGCTCATTAAATAATTATTTGCTTCAGGTTCATTGTAAATACTTTCATCTAGAAGTAAGTAATGAGGACATGTTTCAGTAAATATATTAAATCCTTCTTCCTGTGCTTGCTTTATCTTTAACAATCCCTTTTCTGTAGATAAATGATAAATATATATTGAAGAATCTAGTTCCTTACAAAAATCAATTACTCTTCCTATAGCTTCAGTTTCTGCAATAACAGGTCTGCTATATTTATAAAACTTCATACTAGTTTTACCAGAGTTAACTAATGACGATGAAGCATATTCTATTATACTGTCATTTTCCGCATGAACTCCTACAAGAACTCCATATTCTTTTCCCTTTTTTATCAATTCATATAAATACCCATCTTCTACCATGAGTTTTTCCTTGCTATAAGTCATATATACCTTTATGCTGTTTACACCAAAAGAAAGTATATCAGGTATCTCTGCTATAGTATTAACATTTACATCAGTAAATGCAGCATGAAGACTGTAATCTATATATACATCATTATCTGCAGATTGTTTTTTGTTTTTTAAACACTGGAGAACAGATTCTCCTCTTTCTTGCACCGCAAAGTTAACTATGGTAGTAGTTCCACCAAAAGCTGCTGCCATTGTTCCATCTTCAAAGTTATCACAGGTATATATGTCTCCACATTTTTGCTCTAAATGAGTATGCACATCTATTACTCCTGGCAGTACATATTTCCCCTCAGCATCTATAACCTTTTTTGCATCCTTTTCATTAATAGAACTGAATGTACAAAACTTACCATTATCGATACCTATGTCACTTTTAAATATTTCATCAGCTTTCACTACGACAGCATTTTTTATTAACAAATCCATGCTTATACCTCCACAACGAAATTGCATGATTACCTTTTGTTTTTTTCTACTTAATTGAATCCAGTTTCACCTTATCTGGGCTTACTTCTTTTAATAATGAAAAGTCTGTTAAGTCTTTAAACTCAGGTTTCTTTCGGATATTTTTTTGTTCTAACATAAAGCTGGACATTTCATTTACTCCATTATATATAGTGTTATCCACCTGCATAGTATAAATATTTTCATCCATCATCTTTTTTAGGTCATTTTTATCAATTTTAAACTCTTTTGATAAAATATCTATTGATTCATCTCTGTGTTCATTTATAAACACTGTTGCTTTATCTAAAGCTCTAAGCACTGCTTTTACAGTATTTGGATTTTTCTTTAAGAAATCTTCACTAACTTGGAACGTACTTATAAAGTTTAACCAATCAACATCTCCTTTTTTCTCAGGTAAATATGATTTTTTACCGCTGAAAAGAATCTTACCGCCTACTGCAGATGCTTTTGTAACCCATGGTTCCCAACAAGCCATTGCATCTATATCTTTCTTATCTAAAGCTGCGATTTGATCAGCAGGTTGCAGATAAACAAATTTAATTTTGCTAATATCAACCCCTAATTCATCACACATCTTTTTTATAGCAATATAAACTCCAGAGCCTGGTGCCATACCTATTTTCTTGCCTTCTAAATCCTTTGCACTGTTTATAACTAAATCTTTTCTTATTACAAGTGCTTGTGTTCCTCCTATGTTAGCAACTGGTGCTACAAGCTTTACAGGAATATTACTTGCCACAGATGAAGTAACTGTATAGTTTGTTTCAAAACTTAGTGGTGCACTTCCACCTGCTATCATAGGTCCTATTTCAGGTCCAGATTGAACAAACTTGTTTTCTACATCAATTCCTTCTTCTTTAAAATAACCTTTTTTCTCTGCAATAACCTGTTGTGCTGATATTTGTGGATCAATTACTCCCCATAATGTTATTTTTTTAGTTTCTACCTGATTAGATTTATTCTGTGTATTTTGCTCAGAGACACTACCCTTATCTTTTGCTCCACATCCTGAAAGCAATAAGGTTCCTGTTAATGTTGCTCCTAATAATAATGACATAATCTTTGGCATCTTTTTCATAGTAATTCCTCCTCTTTTCCGCTTAAATAAAATTTATTAAAATTCTACTCAATTCTCTTAATTAATTTTCCATAACCTTGCTTTCCAGTAATCTGTCCTTCTGATGCTATTATTTCTCCCCTTAAAATTGTGCATACTGGGAGTCCTCTGCCTTTAGTACCTATAAATGCAGAAATCTTATTTAAATATTTTAGGTTATCTGCTGTAATTTCCCATTTTATCGTAGGATCTAATAACACCATGTCCGCATCGTAACCTTGTTTTAGCTCTCCTTTTTTACCAGCCATTCCAAAAACCTCAGCAGCATTCTTTGACATTGCACGAGCAATTAAGGAACAATGCAGACCTCTTTTTACTACTGTTTGATCAAACATTATTTGTAGTCCGCTCTGTAATCCGCTTATTCCTCCCCATGCCTTAAAAGCACCTTCTGCTTCAGATTTTTCATACTCTGCGCATGGAGAATGGTCACTTACTATCATGTCAAGAGTTCCATCATATATGTATTGCCAAAGTCTTTCACTATCCTCTGCTGAACGTAATGGTGGAGCACATTTAAGAAGCATTCCTCTTTCTACAAAATCTTCTTCATTAAATATAAGATAATGAGGACAAGTCTCTGCTGTAATCCTTACCCCTTGGGCTTTTGCAATCTTAATTTCTTCAGCTACCTCTGGATGACTTACATGACAAATATGAACTCGAGTTCCCATTTCTCTTGAAAGCTCTATAATATTCTTAACTGCAATTAGTTCAGCCACAAGAGGGCGTGAATTAAGAAAATCTGAGCGAGATACCTTCCCACTTTCTATAGCCTGTTCCTGTTCATAGGATATAATGCTATAATCTTCACAATGAAATCCCGCCACACCATCAAAATTCTTTATTATAGACAGTGCCTTTCTAACTTTCCCCAAATCAAGAGAGGTATAATCGCTGCTCACTGGTGATAAAAAACATTTAAAAGCTGCAGCACCACTATCATTAAGTCCCTGAATATCGGGTAAGTTATAATTTGTAAGACCACCCCAGAAGGCATAATCAATAAAAGCTCTTGATTTAACTGCTTGGTACTTATCGGAGAATATTTTACAGTTTGTTAAGGCAGGCTCATTTTGCAGCGGCATATCTACAACTGTTGTAACACCACCTACAGCCGCAGCCTGGGTTCCATGAGCAAAATCCTCTCGCCAAGTGAAACCTGGCTCATTTAGATGTACATGCACATCAATAACACCTGGGAATAAATATTTTCCACTCCCATCTATAATAGTTTGTGCGTTTTCACTAGTTTCTGCAGGCAAAATTTCTGCTATTTTCCCATCTTTAACTGCAATACTGCCTTTAAAAACATCATCTGACCCTACAATCATAGTGTCTTTAATAAGCAAATCAAACATAATACTCCTCCTATTATACCATTAGCATTTTAATGATTTAGGAAGTAAGCAGAAATAATTGCCTGCTTTTCTCCCTATAAAATTATTGTTATATTTTTTGTCACTTTATTTAGTAACTGTAACTAAATCAGGTTTAGCTGTACGTAGAGCATCTGGAAAACCATAACTATAAAAATCAGGAACAGCTTTTATATTATTCATATCTTTCATAAATTTAGCCATTGTATTTGCACCATCAACAAATTGTTGATCAAATTTCATGGAATATGTATTTTTACTCATAATTCTCTTACAATCTTCTTTAGAAATATTAATCTCCTTAGACACAATTTCAGCAGCCTTGTCTGGATTTTGATTTATATAATCCGTTGCCTTATTCAAAGCCTTTAAGAATTTTACTGTCTCTTCTGGATGCTCGTTATAGAACTTTTCTGTAGCCTGTACTGTCATGTAGAAATCTATCCAATGAACTGGACCCTTTTTCTCAGGTAAATTAGATTCTGTTCCGCTAAATAAAATAGTTCCACCACTAGCTACTGCCTTTCCAACCCAAGGTTCCCAAACAGCCATTGCATCAATATCTCCTTTTTCAAGGGCAGATAACTGATCCGCAGCCTGTAAATTTACAAATTTAATTTTATTGATATCAACATTTAATTCTTTGCACATATTTCTAATTGCAATTAATACCCCTGCACCAGAAGTCATACCAATTTTTTTGCCTTCTAAGTCTTTTGCAGATTTTAATTCAAGTCCTTTACGAGCTACAACAACCTGCGTTCCTCCTGCATTTGCAACTGGGGACAGAACCTTAATTTTAACATTGTTTGCAGCTACAGCAATATTGTTATAAACCGATCCAAAGCAAATTTGTGCAGTACCACTTGCAACTAGCGGAGCATTTTGATCTGGACCAGACATAAGATGATTTTTTACATTTAAGCCTTCCTCTTTGAAATATCCCATTTTATCAGCAATAATTTGTTGTGCAGATACCTGTGGATCTAACTCTCCATATGCATCAATGGTTATAGAATTATTTGCTGACTTTACTGCTTTGTTACCATCCGATGAACAACCAGTAAATATTAGCCCCATTATAGCAACAGACATAATAACAGATAAAGCTTTCTTAGCACTAAAATACTTTTTCATTTACATTCCTCCAAAATATTAATTAATGTATTACATTTATTACCGAAGAACAACTGGCTATAATACTAGTATTAACAAATTATTTTTATTGCTCAACAGCACCTTGCAATCCGTCTTTTTTCCATTTGAATAGTATCCTTTCAGCTACTGTTAAGGCATAATTAAACAATGTATAAAGTAATCCTATTAAAGTAACGGCCATGAACATATCACCCATTTTAAACCAGTTTCTTGCATTTACTATAATAAACCCAAGACCTGCACTGGCACCCATCATTTCTGCAACTACTAAAGCTGAAAAAGTAAGAGCTAAACTAACACGCATACCAACAAAAATATTTGGAAGTGCAGCTTTAAGTATAATTTTTCTAAATATCTGGTGTTCATTTGCTCCTAAACTCATAGCACTACGAATCCACTTAGGATTTACTCCTCTAATACCATCTACAGTGTAGGTAAGCTGTGGCATAAATGTTGCATAAGCAATTAAAGATATTTTTGATATTTCTCCTATTCCAAACCATATAATGAATATTGGAAGAAATGCGTATACTGGAATTGGTCCTATCAAATTGAAGATAGGATTTATCAAGTCATCAAGTAGCTTTGATCTACATATTAGAATACCTAACACTGTTGCTACAATAGTACCTAGGATAAAACCAAGTAAAGCTCTTACTACACTTACAAATAGCTGAGGAAGCAATGTTCCATCTTTAATATATCCTATAGTAGTTTCACAGACAGATATTGGCGAAGGTAGAAACAGCGGATTGAACCATTGAAAATTCTCATTTAACATACTTATAATCTGCCATGTTATAAAAAATAAAACCAAAGAAAATGCCTGAACAAACTTAGACTTATGAAATTTCTTCTTTTTTTTGCCTTTCAACACAGCACTGTTTCCTTTAATTGCAACATCACTCTGACGTTCTTCCTTTAATACATCCTCTTTCATGGTATACCTCCTCAATTAATTTGTATCTAATAAAATATTTTCAAGAAGTTTAGCATAATGAATAAATTTATCATCACTAGCTACTCTCGGCCTATCAATTTCAATTTTTTCGTTAAAACAAATACGTCCTTTTTTCAAAACTATGACTCTATCTGCTAAATAAACAGCTTCTGAAATACTGTGTGTAATCATAATTATTGTCTTTTTTGTTTCTTTCCATATCCTTAATAATTCTGTTCTCATATTTTCTCTAGTCATGGCATCAAGAGCACCTAATGGTTCGTCCATAAGCAGCAGCTTAGGATTGGTTGCCAAAGCTCTAGCAATACCAACACGCTGTGCCATACCTCCTGAAAGACTGCCAGGATAGTTATTTTCATAGCCTTTGAGACCAACCATATCAATTAGCTTCCTAGCAAGTTCCTCTGCATCTTTTTGACCAGCAAGCTTAGGTCCGAAGGCTACATTTTCGAGCACAGTGCACCAAGGAAATAAAGCATGCTCTTGAAACACTACCCCTCTATCAACTGATGGCTTTTCTACTAACTTACCTGCTACATGAATCTCACCTTTATCTGGTTTAATAAACCCTGCAAGTAAATTCAAAAGAGTTGATTTTCCGCAGCCACTCTTACCAAGTATACATATAAACTCATTTTCTTCAGCTTCAAAATTAATATCATCTAAAACATAATTACGGTCAAGATCCTGGTCTTCATAGGATTTATATAAATTTTTAACAACAACACTTGACATAAAATTCACCTCTTAACTATAAAATATTATTGTATTATTTCATAAAAATGTTTATAGGCTTTATCTAATCTATTTACAAGTCATTACTTTTCATTCAAATTCAATAGAAGACTATAAACAACATCCACGGCTTTAGCTAGATATTCGTAGTCTGTCCATTCCTCCTTGCAATGACTTCTTCCTTCTTTACTTGGAACAAATACCATTGCTGTATCCACATGTTTACCCATAACAAGGGAATCATGCCCAGCACCACTATCAATTTTTTGATAATTATAATCTTTCGCTGTACAAATTTTTGATAGTTCATTGATGAAATCATCATTTAGTTTTGTAGGCAGTTCTGATAGTTTTGGTGTTATTATGTATTTGGTATTATGTTCAGCACATAACATTTCAACCTTTTCTCTTATTCTTTTAACAATTGTCTCTATGGATTTGTTATCTTTTGATCGTACATCCAAGCTAAATTCTACTTTCTCAGGAACTATATTTATTGCATTAGGGAAGGTCTTTAAATAACCTACTGTTGCAACTGTTCCATTGCCTTCTTCTCTTGCCCAATCCCCTATATTAGCTATAACCTTAGATGCTATTTCCATGGCATCCACCCTCATATTCATCGGGGTAGTACCCGCATGATCTGATCTCCCAAATATTTCAACAATATATCTCTGCATACCTACAATGTACTCTACAATACCAACGTCTTTTTTGTTATTTTCAAGTATAGGGCCTTGTTCAACATGAATTTCAATAAAGGATTTAATTGAATCAGCTGTTCTAGCCATATCAGTAATTTTTTCTGGCTTTAAACCGTACTCAGTCATAGCCTGGTAAACCGAAATATTATTCTCATCTTTATACTTTAGCAAGTCATCTAAGGTTACCATTCCTAACATTGCTTTAGAACCAAAGAAACCTGTTCCAAATCTTAATCCTTCTTCGTCATTGAGTCCCATTATTTCCAAAGGATACTTAAGTCTTATATTGTTCTCCTTCAACCTACGTGCTATTTCTAATCCACAGACAATTCCAGCAATACCATCAAAATTCCCACCATTTTTTACTGAATCATAATGTGATCCTATTATTATAGAAGGAGCATTAACCTCGGTACCTTTGTATTTTCCAATAATAGAACCTGCATAATCTTCATATACATCAAGACCTATATCTTCCATAGCATCTCTAATATAGGATACAGTTTTTCTTGCTTCCAAAGAAAATGGTAATCTTGTTATCCCCTCTCCAGCAGTAGCTGTAAAACATAACAAATTTTCTAAGTGCTGCTTAACTTTTAACTCAATTGACTTTAAATCACTTATCATTTTCTATTACCCCTAACCTAATTTCGTATATTGAAATTTAATTTCACTGTTTTTACATGATATATATTTTGTCTCCTCTAGTGTAATGCTAGAAATCACATATCAATACATAAAATTAATTTCGTATATTGAAATTTAATTTCTATATAATTCTAATAAAAAAATTATAGCCACATTGTATTTCTAGGTTCATTTTCTATACTCCTAACATTAAATTTCACATATTGAAATTTAATTTCTATATAAACCCGAAATTTATAGCTATATTTTATTTTTAACTTCATAGTTATTGTGTTTTTAATTATATTGCATATTTTCTCTTTTTGCAACAAGAAAATTATTATTTTCTCTCAAATAGATATATTTTTTTAATAATTTATCAATATTACCACTTAATTTATCAAAATAATTCAAAACCCATGATGATTGGCTAAAAGACTTCTTGCAACTATCTCGACTGATCTTTCACCAATTAGCATGGTCCAGCTTTGCTGGACGACAAAATAAAAAAGATTGAAAATACAGTTGTATTTTCAATCTTTTTTATTTCAATCTATTTTTTATTATCATTCTGATAAAAACTATCATGAATATAGTAATATCTAATAACCTAGTGTACTGGAAATACTTTTCGCTACCTCAAAAATATGTTTTATATTATTGTTGACAAAATCGTCAGTAATTTTAAAGATTGAACCAGTAACACTTATTCCAGCAACAGTTTTACCTGTATAATCTTTTATTGGAACCGCCACACATCTAGCACCTATTTCACACTCTTCATTATCAAAAGCATAACCTAATTTTGATATTTCTTTTAGTTCTTCCATCAAGCTTTCTTTAGTTACAAATGTATGCTCAGTAAATTTAGTAAGGCCCTTTTTTTCTATCATTTCATCTATTTCTTGCTCACTTTTGTCTAAGAGCATTAGCTTTCCCACACCCGTACAGTGCATTGGGGCAATATTACCTATTCTTTGCATAGTTTTTAACATTTGATCTGGCCCATCAACAACATCAATATATATCACCGTCATATCCTTTTCTATTGCAAGACATACTGATTCTTTAAGTTTTTTGGATAAAGCTATTAAATACGGCTTGGCAATATATGATATTGGATTATTTGATTTTACTTTATTTGCAATAGCACATATCTTAAAAGTTAAATAGTATTTTAATGTTTCTTGATCTTGTTCCACATATCCACTCTGCATCAATGTATATAAAAATCGCAAAGCTGTAGTTGGATGCATATCAAGTTCTTCTGCTATTTGTTGTAGTCTTATCGGTTCTCTATTTTCTGACATTAACTCTATTATTTTAAAAACTTTTTCCACAGACTGATTACTGCTAACAGATTTATCTAATTTAGCTCTTACCAACTTAGTTTACACTCCTTAATTTATTCTACACAATATAAAATAACAAATTATTTTTAATAAATTATTTCTAATTATATCATTTTTCAGTTATAAATCTACAATTATTTTAAATTCATTTAACTTTTCTGTCAAATAACTTATTTCTATCACTTAGTTCTATCATTAGTAAATAAACTTCCTTTGATACTTTCCTTTCACTTATTTCAATTAATTATAGAATTTAAAAAATATAAAATGTATATTATACTTTAAGAAGTTGTACATAGATATAATCCGTTTTTAAGATAGTTTAATCTACAAAAATAGAGATTTATTTGTAGAAAAATGCCGATATTTATCGGCATCTTTCATAAGTCTCTTAATATTTTTCAATTTTAAATTTTTAATCTTATTTTACCCGATGACTACCCTCTCTAGTACTCTCATCTGATTCAAGTGTCATTTTATAATTTTTTAGATGATGATTATTACTTATCAATTGTAAGTTGTCCTTGTTCAGGTATGCTATTTGGTACAACTGATGTTTTTGATCCTTCAATGTTAAGTAAAAAGCTTGGAGCAAAGGTAGAATGATGTTCTGTATAGAACCCTCTATTTGTCATATAACTTGTTATTACTACGTTATTACCGTCAGCTTGCGGTACAGCAAAGTGAGAGTAAGTAAATGTAGGGTCAGCAGGGTCAAGATTCATATTTAATACAAGACCAGTTTTATTTAATGGTTTGAATGGTCCTGTTAAAGAATCTGAAACGAATCCTAACATGTAGATATCTTTAGCATTTATTCCGTCAATAGTCATTTTAGCTCCTCTTGAATCTGTGAATAAATACCATTTACCATTCATTTTAAACACGTTTGCACGTTCAATTTCATCTGTTACTGTATTTGATGTAATTAATGGTTTCATTACTTTTTTCAATGTATAGTCATCGTTTAATTCAATGATACCTAGTGCTCCATTAGCTAAAGAAGCGTCATGTTTTTTAGATCCAACTAATAATTTATCTTTTTCTGACTGGAAGAACACTTCACTTCCACCATAGAAAGCTTTATTAAATAAAGATTCATCTCCTTGGTATCCATCTTCTGTTCCTGTATTAGCTTCAAAAACAAGGTATTTATGACCATTGTCTTCAACATAGTGAGGATCTCTTAAAGTATGGTTATCACCTGAAAGAAAAGCTCCCTCATCGATAAATTGTTGAACATTTTGATATATTGTACCATCTCCACCATCAAAGATAGATTTGTGATCTGATAAACCATCAATTTTAAGGGTATCAACATCAGGTTGAGATAAATTGATTTGAGCTGTTGTTAATGTTTGCTTGCTATATCCTGTTCCACCATCTTCTGGGGCACCTGAAAAATCCGTATAGAATAAACGAACTTTTCCATCAGATGTCAAGGTTGCAGAACCTGACCACTCTTGTGTCTGATACTTAAGAATAGGGTCATTTGAATCTAGTTTATCACTATCCTTAAATACTCTACCAGCATTTTTCCAATTATCAATGGAATTCTCACCTATCTTTTTATAGAAAAGATATATAGATGTATCATTTCCATTTTTAGGGTCACCTGCTAAAGCAAAAACAATTTCGTATCCATTATAATTTGCCACTGTTTCATCAGCATTTTGTAATGGCCAGCTATCCCATACATCTAAATCTATTAAATTACCATACTTATCATAACCTTTTGCCGAAGATATGTTTTTTATTGTTGATGGATCAAATTTA
Source organism: Clostridium sp. DJ247 (assembly GCF_014231265.1). NCBI lineage: Bacteria > Bacillati > Bacillota > Clostridia > Eubacteriales > Clostridiaceae > Clostridium > Clostridium sp. DJ247. The sequence goes on from NZ_JABAIW010000009.1 coordinate 21,738, forward strand.
GGTACACTAAATTGTGCACTATTTTGCTGTTCAGGTATTTTTGACATGTCATAGCGAGTGATATGGGAAATGTCATAAGTGTCTTTGTAATCCATACTGCTGCTTGCAGCAAAACTTTGCTGAGCATTACCTATAAACAACTAGAAATTATAGAACCAATTAAAACATACTTTGCAACTTTTGACTTAATTATTACTTAAACCTCGTGAATAATTGTTTTTTCTTTTTAATAATAAATATAAATTTTGTTTCAAATTTTTTACCCCCCTTTTAATACATTATACATATTCGTATGCTTTAAATCTTTTTTGAGGTAATTTAAAAAATAAATTAAATTTATTTTTTTATTCTTTATAACTATTCGCCTATTTCCAATTATTCCACCATTTCATAATAATAAAAATTTTTATAAAAAGCATTTTAAAAGATTTTATCATAAACCATATACCTTGTCTTATATAATAGTAGTGAAAGCTTATATTATATATGGAGTTAAAAATATTAAGTTGTTTAGATTTATTAAGACAAAACGTTTTATAAAGGAGTGCATATTATATATGAGTAAGAGACTTAACAAGAAAAGAGAAAAGTTTAAGTTAAAAAAATTTCAACTAAAAATGATTGAAGCAGTAAATTTAGGACTTAACACTTTTGATTTTTCTGGTAAAACATATATGTTATCCTACTCTAATAATTTCGCTCAAACACTTATCGATCATAGGATATTATATAGAATTGATATTAACAAGAGACCTCAAATAAAGAGGATTAAATTAGGAGATTTAAAAATTTTAATTAAGTATCTAACTTAATGATCTCTACTGACAACTTCAGTGCTGAATATGTTCTAAGAACTAATGTTTTTAAGGATATATTTAAATTATGTCTAGTAGAATACATGTTATATAACTACTAGACTTTTTTGTTATAAAAGATTGGCTTTATATATCATAAAATACCCATGATATTTTCGCCAATTTTTTATATTAAATCTATATGGTATAAGCATTACTCACATATTTATTCTAAAGGTCATTCATAACAGTCATTCTTTTTTTTGTGCGTTGATATTGAGCCTCCGCAATTATGTCTTCAACACCTTCTTTAAATCCACCTGCTGTTTTTATAGTCTTATCTGTTATAGTTAGAACTGAACTCACCGTTCCTACTGCTAGCTTCCGTAAAGGATTAAATAAAGCCTTTTTTATTGAAAAATTAGCTTTATAATCTTTATTTTTTAATTCTTCACCTTTTATCCCTTTATTGGTATTACCAATGTTTTCGAGTTTAAGAAGTATATTTTTGACATTTGTATTAACTTCCTTAAAGTTTTCATTCATAACTTTAATGCTATCATTTAGCTTAGAATTTTCATCTTTAACTTCCTGTATGCTGTTATTTAAATGCTGATACTTTCCCTGAAGGTTCTTAATATCTTCCTCCATTTTTATATATAATTCTTTATGTTTAGCTCTAGAGTAATCAATATTTTTCTGGAGATTTTTTGTATTGTCTATTTTTGTTTCAATATCTTTATCCATAGTTTTCGCACCTCTTCCTAAAATTAAAAGTATAAATATTATTAGCAAAATTACTTAAACAATACATCAGTATTAATCTATATATTTTTTATTAAACACTTTACAATGAAGGTTTAATAAAAATAATGTTAAATTCAAGTTAAAAATTAAGAATATTTGAATGTTTTTTTGGAAAACATATCTTAGTGTTTTTTTACTAAATTAAGTAGTCTAATATATTATTAGCTTAAAGGAAAGGTGATGGCAGGTTGAAATATATGATTAACCATAGCGCTAAAAATAAAGAATTACAAAAAGATATTTTATATAAAAGAATTAGGATACCCATTAAATCTGTTTATAGAAATCCTGTTATGTCAGAACATATAACTAAATTTATTAAATCCATAGCAGGAATAAAAGAAGCAACAGCCAATCCCATAACTGGAAAAGTGCTTATTATATTTGATGAAAATATAGTATCTGAAGGCAAAATAGAAAAACAAATCAACTTATATTTAAATAAATCTAAAATAACTTATGATTCTAACATAATAGAATTTAATAATTTCCGCCAAGAGATTGCACTACCAATAGCTATTGAAGGCACTAGCCCTTTGGTATTAAACGATAATTCAACATACTGGCATGCTCTTGCAAAAAACGAACTTGAGCCTATGCTTAAAACTAACTTTAGTACCGGTCTAACCAATAAAATAGCTAACAACAAAATTAAAGAATTGGGCTTAAATATACTGTCTGAAAAGAAGAGAAGCTCACTAATATCTAAGTTTCTAGAAAACCTTAATGACTTTTCAGTAAAGTTGCTTTTAGGAGTTAGTACAATCTCTTTCTTCTTAGGTCAGATACCTGATGCTATAGCTATACTTGGAATAGTATTTATAGAAACTATTCTTGGAACTACTCAGCAATATAAGGCTGAAAAATCAATGTATTCTTTAAAAGATATGCTTGTGCATAAAGCAAAAGTCCTCAGAGACGGTAAAGAAATCTATATTGATGCAAAGTATCTCGTTACTGGTGATATAATTCTAATAGAATCAGGTGATAAAGTTCCTGCTGATGCTAGGATAATTGAATGTAATGACTTAAAAACTACAGAGTCATCTCTAACCGGTGAATCTACTCCTGTAATCAAATCCATAGACATGTGTAATAAGTATGCTGAGCTTGGAAGCCGACATAACATGTTATTTATGGGCACTAATGTTATATGCGGAAGAGGAAAAGCTGTAGTAGTAGCTACTGGAATGAATACTGAAATCGGAAAAATTGCAACTATGCTTCAGAATATAAAATCAGAAGCAACACCACTTCAAATTAAGATGCAAAACTTTACTGGAAAACTAACTAAGATATGTTTGATTTCCTGTGCAATTATTGGAGGTACTGCCTTACTAGCAGGCAGTAGTTTTGCTCAAGTGCTAACTACCTCAGTAAGCTTTGCTATAGGTGCTCTTCCAGAGAGTCTTCCTGCTGTTGTTACAGTTGCAATGGCACAAGGTGTTCAAAGAATAACTAAGCAAAATGCAATTGTAAGAAAGCTTACCTCCGTAGAAACCTTAGGCTCTACTAATGTTATTTGTTGTGACAAAACAGGTACACTAACTATGAATGAAATGACAGTAAAAAGAATATATATGGATAAGTGTCTATATTCTGTGACTGGCTCAGGCTATAATCCTAAGGGGCAGATTGACCTTTTGGAAGGTGACCCAACTAAAAGAGCAAGTCTTGAGAAGTTACTAACTGCAGGAATACTCTGCAATAATGCTTCATTATCCAATAATAATGACAAGTGGGTAGCCCATGGGGATCCTACAGAAGGAGCTTTAATAACTGCTGCTGGCAAATTTGAATTGAATGAACATATAATAAAAGAAACTAATCATCGATTAAGAGAAATTCCCTTTGATAGCTGCAGACGTTTTATGACAGTGATTATAGAAAATTCTGATGGTAAGGTGGCTTATTGTAAGGGTGCCTTAGATTGTGTGATAGAAAAATGTAGAACTATTTATGATGACGGAACAGAGAAATTGTTAACATCTACTGATAAAGAAAAGCTGCTATCTATGTGTGATGAAATGAGTAAAGATGCACTTAGAGTATTAGCATTTGCATATAAAAAATTAGATAATAAATCCACTGGGGACATTGAAAATAATTTTGTTTTCCTTGGCCTTGTAGGTATGGAAGATCCACCTAGAGAAGGAGTAAAGAGTTCTATACAGAAATGTCATAACTCCGGAATTAAAGTGGTAATGATTACTGGTGATTATAAGAATACTGCAGCTGCCATTGGAAGAGAGCTAGGTTTACTTACTAATGGAATTGTTATATCCGGGCCTGAGCTAGATAGCATGAATGATGAAGAACTAGATTCTAAAATATCAAAAATACAAATTTTTGCAAGAACTTCTCCTGAACAAAAACATAGAATAGTTAAGGCATTTAAGAGATTTGGATATGTAGTTGCTATGGCAGGTGATGGAGTTAACGATGCACCGGCAATAAAAGAAGCAAACATCGGTATTGCTATGGGAAGCAATGGAAGTGATGTTGCTAAGGATGTGGCATCTATAACTCTTGTTGATGATGATTTTTCTACAATAGTAAAAGCTATTGAAGAAGGTAGAACTGTCACTTATAATATAAAAAATTCTATGAAATATTTGTTAGCAGGCAATCTAGGAGAAATAATTGCTATTGCTCTTGCTTCGGCTATGGGTGGAATCTTACCACTTATTTCTATTCAGATATTATGGATAAATGTAATTTCAGAAAGTATTTTAGGTTCAGCATTGGCTGTAGAGCCTTCAAGTGAAGATGTTATGAGTTACCCTCCAATTAAAAAATATGAACCATTAGTCACCAAGGAACTAGGTACTCAAATTATTAGAAGAGGCGTTGGAATAGGGTTAACTACCTTTGCAATATTTGAAGGATCTATGTTGTTAGGTGCAGGATTAAATAAAGCAAGAACCTTGGCATTTACCAATTTAGTTTGTTCTCAGTTTGCCAATATATATGACAGTAGAAGAAACAAAAGAGCTTTCCCTAGTAAATACATGAATATTGCGGTTGCTTCATCCATGGTTATGTTACTTGGTACAATGTATTTACCTTTCTTAAGTCCATACTTTGGAACACAATCGTTAACATTATTGGATTGGAGTGCTGTAGCAGGAATGACTATGCTTAGTAGAACATAAAACAGTATGTATACTATATAACTATATATGATAAACGGATGTACTACCTAAATGGTTGCACATCCGTTGTTTTTTAAATTTTAAACTTAGCTACAAGTTCATTTAACTTATTCACAATTGTTCTAAGATTTTCTCTGTTCTCTGCTATAGTTTCTATGGCATTTGCTTGTTCTTCCATAGATGCTGAAACTTCTTCAGTAGAAGCTGCTGCCTGTTCAGATATTTCTTGGATTGCTTTTACAACATTCTCTTTATGATTGTTAACTTCGCCGACTCTAGTCATAAGGTCATCAATATGCTCAATCATTTTTGTAATTGAATTTCCAATAGTATTAAATGATTTTTCTGCTTGGTTCATTGATGAGTTAGCTTCTTGACTTACTTTATCAGCATTATCCATATTTATTTTTGCATTGTTAATTTCAATTTGTATGTCCTTAGTGTTAGTTTAAATATAATTTTTTAACATAAGTACTCATGCTTTCATAGTATAAATTAATATTAAATTTTCTATGGAGGAGAATTTATGAAAAAGAAACGATTATGTATCTACTCTATGCTATCTATTTTTGTGCTTATCGTTACTATATTTACTGGTTGTGGACAGGATAATAAGGCTACCCAAAGCTCTGTAACTGTAAAACTTAATGAGGTTACTCGTTCTGTTTTTTATGCACCAATGTATGCTGCAATGAGTCAAGGATTCTTTGAAGAAGAAGACATAAATATAGACTTAACAACTGGAGAAGGTGCAGATAAAACTATGCAACAAGTTTTAAGTAAAAGCGTAGATATAGGTTTTGCTGGACCAGAACAAGTAATATATATATATAATCAAAAAAGAGAAGACTATCCTGTACTATTTGCCCAACTAACTCAAACAGATGGTTCGTTTCTTGTTGGTAGACATGAGGAAAAGGACTTTAACTGGGAATCTCTAAAAGGAAAATCTGTAATTGGCGGAAGACCAGGTGGAGTTCCTGAAATGACTTTTGAATATGTTCTAAAAAAACATGGTTTACAACCTGGCAAAGACTTAAATGTTATAACAAATATTGCATTTGCTGCAGTTACAGGTGCCTTTAAAGGTGGAACAGGAGATTACGCAACTCTATTTGAACCAAATGCAAGTATGCTTAAGAAAGTAAATTCTGGATATGTAGTAGCTTCTGTTGGCAAAGAAGCTGGTGAAATTCCTTATACTTGCTTCTTCTCTACTAAGTCATATATAGAAAAAAATCCTCAAACAATAGAAAAATTTACCCGTGCTATTTATAAGGGACAATTGTGGGTTCAAAAACATAGTGATGAAGAAGTTGCAAAATCTATAAAGCCATTTTTCCCTGGTACTGATGAAGATATATTAGTATCTGTAGTTAAAAACTACAGAACTATAAATGCTTTTGCTGCTGCTCCAGTACTTAAAGAAGAAAATTTAAATAGACTTATGGATATAATACAATCTTATAAAGCAAATTTAATTCCTGAAAGACCAGGCTTTGATAAGATTGTAAATAATACCTTTGGTGAAAAAGCTATAAAAGATATAAAATAAATTTTTTGAATGAATGTTGTTTTTCCAACGTTCATTCAAAACTTAGCATATACACATAGCATACAAATAATATACAAGATTTTTCTTTGCTCTTTATTTAAGGTAAGCATTTGCTCTAACATAATCAACACCTAAATCGCATCCCCATGCTGTAGCACAGCTCTCTCCGTCTTTTAAGTTAACTAATATTTTAATACAATCCGTTGAAAGTATTTTTGTAGCTAAATGCTTATCAAAAGCTGTTCCAATACCATCCTTTACTATTTGCAATTGCTCTACAGTACTCTTTATAAATATATCCAATTTATTCAGCTCGTAGTTTGCTCCAGAATAACCCAATGCACATAATATTCTTGGCCAATTTACAACATTTCCAAATATTGCACTTTTTATAAGGTTTGAAGTAATTATTGCTTTTGCACATTTTATTGCATCATCTAAGCTCTTTCCATTTATGACTTCAACTTCTAGCATCTTAGTAGATCCATCTCCATCCTTAGCAATCATTTTAGCAAGCTCAACATTAACTAAGTCAAGTGCATCACAAAAAACTTCGTAATTTTTCCCTTTGCAATCAATTATCTCATGATGTGAAACTCCATTTGCCAGTACTATTACCATATCATTAGTACTTGTATCCCCATCAACTGAAATCATATTATAAGATTTATCCACACTAGCTTTTAACGCCTTATTAAGTAAATCCTTTGATATTTTTGCATTTGTAACTATAAATGCTAGCATGGTTCCCATATTAGGGTGTATCATAGTTGAACCCTTTGCCATGCCACTAATCATTACTATCTCCCCATCAAGTTCAAATTCAACTGATATAGTCTTTGTAGTTGTGTCTGTGGTTAAAATGGCTTCAGCAGCATCTGTACCTACATTATCAGATAACAACAAACAAGCTTTTTCAATTCCTGGCACTATGCTATTCATAGGGAGAGGGACTCCTAAAATCCCTGTTGAAGCAACTAAAACTTCATCAGTAGATAGCTTAAGACAATTTGCCGCTGTTTCAACCATTTTGTATGCATTTATAAGACCCTCTTCACCAGTACATGAATTAGCATTTCCACTATTAATGACTATTGCTTGTGTGTTATCATTTTTAATATTCTTCATATTAACAATAAGAGGAGCTGCTTTTGCTTTGTTTCTAGTAAATACTGCTGAGGCGGTAGCTTTATGTTTGCTATATATTATACATAGGTCTTTTTTTTCATCTTTTTTGATGCCAGCTGATATACCTGCAGCTAATATTCCAGGTATATCAGTAATTGTTTTCTTATCTAATACCTTCATATAATCATCTCTTTTCATAAAATTTATTATATTAGTATTTGATACTAAAGTTATGGCTATACTACCTAATATTGTAATAATTATTCTTAATATTAAATATAAAGTGAAACTTGAATCAGATGAGGTTTTTGACCTCACCTGATTCTTAGTTGAACGAATCCAGTAACGTAGCCGCTCTTTACTCCCACTTTAGAGAAGATGGGAGTATTAGAGCTAGTAGTCATCGGATAAATGCTTTCTCATTATGAACAGATTTTTTGACTTCACGAGAATTTTTAATAGTATTTTGAAGAATATTAGGTTGTTAGATGTAGCAGTCATGAGATAAAGCGCATTAAAATATATTACTAGAGGAGTCTTAATTATGTACGTTGGAAAAAAGGTAAGATTAAGAGCATATAGAAAAGAAGATATAAATCTACGGCTAAGCTATATAAATAACCCAGAAATTGAGAGACTTTTAGTTGCAGATATACCATACCCCATATCCTTACACGAAGAACAAAAATGGTTTGAATCCATTTCAGCTTTTAATGATACATACAAATTTGCTATTGAAACACTTGAAGATAACCAGTTTATAGGCGGTTGTAGTATTAATGCTGTGGACTGGAAAAATAGTGTTGTTACTGTAGGAATATTTATAGGAAATATAAATTTTTGGGGCAAGGGATATGGAACAGATGCAATGAAAATTCTTCTCTCTTTTATATTTCTGCAAATGAACATAAATAAAGTAAGACTGATTACCTACTCTTTTAATGAGCGTGCAGTTAGGTGCTACAAAAAATGCGGATTTAAAACAGAAGGAATTTTAAGAAAAGAGATGTATAGAGACGGAAAATACCATGATAAGATTGCAATGGGAATTTTAAAAGAAGAATTTTTAACAGTAAATAATTTATAATAATCTTTATTCTTAAGAATAAAGATAGAAAAGAACCTATGGTAAATATTCACTAATAAAATAGTCCTATTAAATAGAAATTTAATTCTATTTAATAGGACTTTCTAAACAATAATATATACTATTTTTAAATTTTCTTTTTGCCATCCTCAGCTGCTATTTGTTCCTTTATCTCACTATGCGTTTCCTCTTCTGATTTTTCTAGTGATTTAAATGCCACAGAAAGCATTAACTTTAATCTATTTAACTGATTTACTTCACTGGCACCTGGATCATAGTCTATAGCTGCTATGTTAGTACCCGGGTATCTCCTTTTTAGTTCTTTTATCATTCCTTTACCTGTTACGTGATTTGGCAGGCACGCAAAAGGCTGCATACATACTATATTAGGAACCTTACTCTCTATCAGTTCTACCATCTCAGCTGTCAAGAACCAACCTTCACCAGTTTGATTTCCTAAAGAAACAATTGCGGATGCACCTTCTGCCAGCTTCTCAATGGTTGATGGGGGTTCAAATCTTTTACTGTTTATTAATGCATTTCTCAGGTGTCTTCTATAATACTCAATAATTTTTATGAATACATCTTTAGTAACCTTACTCATTCTAGTTCCAGATAAATATTCATATTTAAACTTAGCATCGTAAGCACAATACAAGAAAAAGTCTATTAAATCAGGAACTACAGCTTCTGCCCCTTCTTTTTCTATTATATCAACAATATTATTATTGGCTGTTGGATGGAATTTAACTAGAATTTCTCCAACTACACCAACCTTTGGTTTCTGTACAGTATTGATCTCTAAGTTATCAAAATCCTCTACTATGGAATAAATATTTTTCTTAAATTCTTTATGGTTTCCATTTCTAACATTTTCTTTACACTTTTCGATCCATTTTTCGTATAATATATTTGCAGAACCTGGGATTTTTTCATAAGGTCTTATTTTATATAAAACTCTCATAAATAAATCTCCATATAATAAGCCTATTATAGCTTTATTAAGAACACCAGGGGTAATTTTAAATCCTGGATTCTTTTCCATGCCTATTAAATTTAGTGATATTACAGGGATATTAGACATACCTGCATCCTTTAAGGCTTTTCTTAAGAATCCTATATAATTTGTGGCTCTACAACCTCCCCCTGTCTGAGACATGATAACTGAAACATTGTTTACATCATACTTTCCTGATTTTAGTGCTTCAATTAATTGCCCTACAACAATTATAGATGGATAGCAAGCATCATTATTTACATACTTTAATCCTTCATCAACAGCTTTTTTATCCGCAGAAGGAAGAACTTCTAAATTATATCCTGATGCCTGAAAGGCTTCCTGTAGAAATTGAAAATGTATAGGTGACATTTGAGCACAAAGGATAGTATGCCTTTTTTTCATTTCTTTAGTAAATACTACTCTTTTATTTTCTTGTAATATTTTATGTGCTTTAAATCCACTGCTATCTCTTTCCTCTAAAGCAGCCTTCAATGAACGAATCCTTATTTTTACAGCACCTAAATTGCTTCCTTCATCTATCTTCAAAACTGTATATATTTTTTCATAACCATTTAATATTTCCTGTGCTTCATCAGTAGTTACAGCATCTAAACCACAACCGAAGGAATTTAACTGTATAAGTTCTAAGTTATCCTGGGTTGCTACAAAGCTTGCAGCTGCATATAGTCTTGAGTGATATACCCACTGGTCTACCACTCCAAGAGGTCTTTGTACAGTTCCTAAATGTGCTACAGAATCCTCAGTAAGCACCGCCATATCATAAGCTGTAATTATATTAGGTATACCATGATTTATCTCCGGATCTACATGGTATGGTCTTCCTGCCAAGACTATACCTCTTTTCCCAGTACTTTTTAAATATTTAATTACTTCTTCACCCTTGTCTCGTATATCCTTCTTAACCTTGCTGTCCTCTTCATAAGCTTTTCTTACAGCCCTAGCAATTTCTTCTTTAGCTATATTAAAGCTTCTAAATTCATCATAAAGTCTTTCCATAAGTCTACTTTCGTTATCTAAGGGTAAGAATGGATTCATAAATGTAATATTTTCATCTCTTATGACATCCATATTATTTTTTATAACTTCGGGATAGGATGTTACCATAGGACAATTATAGTTGTTATCCGCTTCTTTTTGTTCCTTTTGTTCATATGGAATACATGGATAAAATATAAACTTTATTCCTCTATCTACTAAACTCATTATATGTCCATGCACTATCTTCGCTGGATAGCATGCAGATTCCGAAGGTATAGTTTCTATTCCCAATTCATATATCTTTTTAGATGAGCGGGGAGATAACTCTACTCTAAAGCCTAAATCGCTAAAGAAGGTAAACCAAAACGGATAATTCTCATACATATTAAGTACTCTCGGAATTCCAACAGTTCCTCTTGTGGCTTCTTCCTTCTTTAGAGGTGTATAATATGAAAATGTTCTTTTGTATTTATAGTCATATAAATTAGGTATATCATTAATCTGGTGCTCACTGCCAGCTCCTCTTTCACATCTATTACCTGAAACAAATTCTTTTCCATCTGAGAATTTATTTATAGTCATAAGACAGTTATTGGCACACTTACCACATCTTTTCATAGATACTTCTGTATTAAACTTATCTAATTGATCAGCTCCTAATAAACTAGTATTATAGCCTTCCTTGTATCTTTCTCTAGCTATTAAACTTGCACCGAATGCTCCCATAAGACCAGCTATATCAGGTCTTACTACATGTCTTTCCGAAACTAGTTCAAAAGCTCGCAATACAGCGTTGTTATAAAAGGTTCCACCTTGTACAAGTATCTTTGTACCTAAATTCTTGGGATTTCTTACTTTTATAACTTTAAATAAAGCATTCTTTATTACTGAATAGGATAACCCTGCAGAGATATCCCCTACTGATGCTCCCTCTTTTTGAGACTGCTTAACCTTTGAATTCATAAATACTGTACACCTGGAACCTAGATCTACAGGCTTTTTTGAATATAGAGCTGCTTCTGCAAAATCTCTCACATCCATATTCAATGAATGCGCGAAAGTCTCAATAAATGAACCACAGCCAGATGAACAAGCTTCATTCAGCATTATGCTATCAATTACACCATCTTTTATCTTTAGACATTTCATATCCTGTCCACCAATATCTACGATAGCATCTACTCCTGGTTGAAAGAAATCTGCCGCTTTATAGTGAGCTACAGTTTCTACTTCGCCGATATCTAGAGAAAGGGCAGATTTTATAAGTGCTTCACCATATCCAGTAACTGCAGAATTTATAATCTTAGCTCCTTCTGGAAGTTTGCTATATAAATCTTTTAATATCTTAACAGCTGACTTTAGGGGACTCCCCTCATTACTTCCATAGAAAGAATAAAGTAGATTTCCTTCCTCATCGATGAGCGCAGCTTTAGTTGTTGTAGACCCTGCATCTATTCCTAAAAAACAACGTCCTTCAAATTTACTTAGCTCTCTTTTTTTAACAATATATTTATCATGTCTTTGTGTAAACTCTCGTAATTCATTCTCATCTTTAAAAAGAGGTCTAAGTGTTTCAACTTCATCACTTGATGCACTTTCTAACTCTGGGAGTTTATTCACTAGTAAATTGAAAGACATTACATTTTCTTTTTTAGACGCTAAGGCAGCCCCCATAGCAACAAACAATTGTGGATTCTTTGGGAAAATCACTTGTTTTTCAGTAAGTCCTAGTGTGTCGATAAATCTTTTTCTAAGCTCAGATAAGAAAAATAATGGCCCTCCTAAAAAAGCTACATTACCTTTAATAGATTTACCACAAGCAAGACCACTAATTGTTTGATTTACTACAGATTGAAATATTGAAACAGCAATGTCCTCTTTAGCTGCCCCTTCGTTCAATAATGGTTGAATATCTGTTTTTGCAAAAACTCCGCATCTAGCTGCAATGGGATAAATAACCTTGTATTTTTTTGACATTTCATTTAACCCTTGTGCATCGGTTTGAAGTAGTGCTGCCATCTGATCTATAAAAGCTCCTGTACCACCAGCACAACTTCCGTTCATTCTTTGATCTATTCCATTATCAAAAAAGGTTATCTTAGCATCTTCGCCACCAAGTTCTATTGCAACATCCGTATTTGGAATAAATCTTTCTATGGTGTTGGTACACGCTATTACTTCTTGTATAAAAGATATATTTAGCCACTGGGATACAGATAACCCTCCTGATCCTGTTACCATTATTGTAATATTAGAATCTTTAATACAATCATAAGCTTCTTTTACCACACTTATTATAGTACTTTTTATATCAGAATAATGTCTCTGATACTTACTATATACTACGCTATCTTTGTCATTACAAATCACAATTTTTACAGTAGTCGACCCAACATCAAGACCTATATGAAATAATTCTCTCATAAACCATATCACCTTTTTACAAATTAATAAGTTAATAAAAATTATCCTGTTACTCACAACTACTAATTACTTTTCCTAAGTACTACGTATATATTTTAATACAATTCTTCATATCACTAGATACAATACTAGTATTTTTATAATTGTCTATTTAATTCAAGTATTTATTAATAATATTATATAATATGAAAACAAAAAATAACCATACAATATAAATACACGGTTATTATGGGATTTTCAAAATTTATAAATAGACCTGTTATATTATTAGTTGTGCTTTATATCTTTAAATATTATAACATGTATAATTAAATTCTCACAACTCTTACCTTGAAAAACTGTTGTTTTATATTTTAACACTATGTTAAGTTAACTCATATAATAATCTATAATACTTTTAAATAAGGGTGATTTTTTCAGTAAATTACAAATAAATTTGGCACCTAGTTTCCTAAGTGCCTTTAAACTAAGTATTTAACTCACGTTTTCTACAAAAGCATGTCCTGTTACAAAATCTACCAAACATATGCTTTCTTTATATGTCTTGCTTTTTACAGTTATAAATTTTTCATCTTTATATACAACACTTCCACTTACATATCTATTTGTATTATATGTTACTTTTAATCCTATCTTAACTTCTTGTCCTACTGTAATATCTGATATTCTTTTATATTTTTCTTTCATACTTTTTTACCATTCCTTCCAGTTCTTCACTACTTACACTACTTTTCACCTTATTAATGGCATCTTTTATTCTGTATCCTTTAAAGTATAAAATTATTATTTCTTTTATAGCACTTTCCATTTTGCAATCCCTCCATATCATTGAAGAATATGAACGTTATCAGCACATTAGTACTATAATCTTTTATTTTTTAAATTATTTTTTAATTTTTAATTGTTTGCAATTCCTAAGTATGTTGTTCTATATTTTCTTATCTAGCAGTTATCATTAAATTCGGAGTTTTCGGCCAGGTTTTTTAGCCACCCTGAGTTTTCTGTAAACTTATCCCAAAATATATCTATTAGTACTTTTGTTTTATTAATACTTGCCTGTTCTAATGCTTCAGGATTTATTATTTCCACCTTTATTTTCTCCTTCTTACGCGGCATAATAACTCTCCAAAATTATTGCTTATTAGTGCCTATGCTTCTTAGCGATTATCTTACTCTATATTCTATATGCTTCTTAAACTTAAGCTGTTACTCATTTATATGGTTCCTAACTAAAAATTTAACTTATACGTAGGAATATGCTGCCAAAACTGATAGCACATTTAAAAACTTTTTTATCAGTCTTAGTGAAGTGTTTTTGAAAATCTGTTGTTTTATATTTTAACACTATGTTAAGTTAACTCATATAATAATCTATAATACTTTAAAATAAGGGTGATTTTTTGAGTAAGTTATGTGTCAATCATATTTATATGAACTATCATTCGTTAACAAATTCAACTAAAGCTATAGAAGATGTAACATTTGCCGTAGAAGAAGGTGAATTCTTAAGCATAGTAGGTCCTTCTGGATGTGGAAAATCAACCCTGCTGAATATAATTGCTGGTCTTTTAAAACCATCACACGGTGAAATATATATTGATGGCGAAAAATCAACTTCTATTTCCATTAAAGTTGGTTATATGTTTCAAAGGGACCAATTATTTAATTGGCTAACGGTTTGGGACAATATATTATTAGGCCTAAAAGTTCAACATAAATCCATAAATGATTATAAAGAAAAGATATACACATTACTTTCTGAATACGGGTTACTAGATTTTAAGCTTCATTATCCTAACCAACTGTCTGGTGGAATGAGACAAAAAGTAGCATTGATTAGAACCCTTGCCTTAAACCCCGAAGTTCTTCTCCTAGATGAACCTTTTTCAGCTCTAGATTATCAAACAAGACTTAATATAAGTGATGAAATCTTTAAAATAATAAAGAAAGAAGGAAAAACAGCAATAATGGTAACACATGATATAGCAGAGGCTATTGCTATGTCTGATAGAGTAGCAATTCTAACCCAAAGACCTGCTAAAATAAACGAAATTATTGATATAAAATTTTCAGCTCCCCATAATTCTCCCTTAAAATGTAGAGAAGAACCTGAGTTTAGAATTTATTTTAATAAAATATGGAAGGAGTTGAACTAGAATGATTGATACTTCAAAAGAACATGAGTTGTATATTAGAAGTGTAAAAAAACGTAACAGACTTATAGTAATTACAAGAATACTAATTCTAGTAGTATTCTTTGCTTTATGGGAAATTGCTGGTGATTTAAAATGGATAGACCCCTTTCTAACAAGTACACCATCTAGAATGCTGAAAACATTAGTAAAGCTCTATAATGAAGGAGGTTTATTTACACATATTTTTGTTACTTCTTGGGAAACAATACTAGGATTTCTTCTTGGAACAACATTAGGTACTTTAGTAGCTATTCTTCTATGGTGGTCAGACTTTATTTGTAAGGTTTTAGATCCATATCTTGTTGTTCTTAATGCATTACCCAAAGTAGCTCTTGCACCTATAATTATATTTTGGGTTGGAAATGGAATTCCTGCAATAATTATAGTAGCATTATTAATATCTATAGTTGTAACAATAATTACAGTACTAAACGGTTTTAGAGAAGTAGATGTGGATAAAATAAAGTTACTTAAAACTTTTGGTGCTTCTAAATTACAAATTTTAAGCCATCTTATAATTCCTGCGTCAATTCCAACTCTAGTTTCTGCTTTAAAAATAAATGTAGGGCTTTCATGGGTAGGAGTTATAATGGGTGAGTTTCTTGTGGCAAAAGAAGGACTTGGTTTTCTAATAATATTTGGAGGCCAGATTGCTCAATTGGACACTGTTATGCTTAGTATATTGATACTATCTATTATTGCATACATTATGTACTTAATTGTGGATTTCCTTGAAAAAAAATTTGTGATTAAACAACATTAAAATAATAAAGTAGCTCAATAATTTGTATAAAAAACTCAAACATGGTTATTATTTTTAACGGAATACTTTTCTTAATAAATGAATATAAATTATTACGCAGATATAAGCATTTTTATAATAACCCTAAGGAGGATTAAAATGAGCTACTTCCAAAAAGCTAATGATTATTACAATGCAAAAGAATATAGAAAAGCTTTGGATATGTATGAAAAAGCTATAAAATCTAAGGATAATGAAGCTTCTTCACTATATAATTCTGCAGTTTGTTTTATAAAATTAAAAGAGTATATCAAAGCTATTCCTCTTCTGAAATCAGCTATAAATCTTAAAAGAGAGAGTAAGTACTTTTTCAATCTTGGATATTGTTATACTATGTTAAAAGATACTAAAAAAGCCTTAATATATTTTAATACAGCTTGGAGTCTAAATAATGATGATACTGATTGTGAGAAAGCTATAAATGTCATAATAAAAAACTACTTATCAAAATCAAAATAAAACATATATTATTGACATATCTTAATCAACGTATAAAAAATGCAACATGAATGTTAAAATTCATGCTGCATTTTTACTATTTTAAAGTCTCAAATACATAACCTTTAGACTTTAAATATTCTATAACTTCTGGGAGAGCTTGTACAGTTGTAGCCTTAGCAGGTGCATCATGCATTAATACTACTACATGATCTTGAGTTGTATATTTTTTCAACTCATTTACTAAGCTACTTACAGGTACACTACTATGTTCTGCATCACCAGTTAAGTCATTCCAATCTATATGATGATATCCAGCATTTTTTACAGCTTCTCTAAAAGGTGCAAGCTTGTTGCCAAAGGAACCTCCTGGAAATCTTACAAGTTTCAAATTATAATCATTACCAAGTATGGTTTTAATAACTTTTTCACCCTTGTCCAAATCATTTACAAAGTTACTAGGACTTGAGTATATATATTTCATGTTATGTGAATAAGTATGATTAGCTACAACGTGACCCTCTGATGCTTCTCTCCTTAGTAGTTCACTATTTTGTTCTGCACTTTGTCCAATAACAAAAAAAGTTGCTTTAATATTGTAATTTTTTAATATATCAAGTATTTTTGGTGTATTATTAGGTGATGGTCCATCATCAAAAGTTAGATATGCAACTTTTCTTCCATCAGCTTTATATGGATCAAAAGGAGCTGTATCATTTTTATTTTCACTTTTATTTTCATTATTGACTATACTTTCTCTCTTATTCATTGATTCATCAGCATTTTTCTTCTGTTGATCCTTTTGTGTAGTGTCAGCAGCACTTACTACTACATTCTTTTTATGCGGTACTTTGCTACCTATAAAAAAGCCTAGTGAAAATAAGATAAGCAATGATACTACTGAAAGAACAGCAGTTCTTCTTTTTCTGCGTTTATTCTTTGTGATTCTTTTCCCATATTTTTGCATGTCCACCATCTCCTATATCCTTTGTCAACACAATTATACACCTTTCTTACAAAAATCTATATTAAATTTAAATTAATTCATTTTACCATTCTCCAGCAATCTGCGCATTCTTATGGTCTACCCCAAATCTTTTACTATCAAAGTAGTTTCCACCTTTATAAAAAGTTGTATCAACATTTATCCATTTTCCTTCTTCAGGTACATATACTTGATTCCAAGCATGGCTTACCCAACTTATTCCATTAAAACCTTCACCAGTGATGAGCCTAACTTTAATATTGTTTGCTCTACACATAGCTACATACAAACATGAATAATCAAAACAAATTCCTCTACCAGTATTAAACGTAGGAATAGCTCCAGACTTTACATTAAAATCATTATTTAATACTTTATTTGCTTTTTCATGATCGTAGACTATATTGTTTCCTATCCAATTGTATATAGTCTTGGCTTTATTCTTAGTGGTACTTTCTTTAGCAGCAAGTTCTTTTGCAAATTTATCAATTTCTGCATCTGAACTTATTCCCTCATCTAATGTAACTCCATTATAATATACTATGGACTTACCTTTAATTGTTGCTCTTTCTTTTCCTGGAACGCTTGGCTCACTTTCCCTAACTACGATTCTAAAGGAATTATTTATTATATTAGGTAGTTTTTTAGCTATTGTTGAGTTTGTAACAGGTATTATAATTTGCTTACATATTAAATTATAAGGTTTTGATGTTTCCAAGTACTTGTCTAATATGCTGGTTGTATTAAATATTGATATTATATTTAATACAAAGGCTACTATCATAACATAACATATAGACCTTGGAAATTGGAATATCATTCCAGTTATTCTCTTAAACAAATTACTTTTTGAACTTAAAAACCGCTCTATGCTATCTAAAATAGGATAAAAAGTTACATAACATATAAGGTCAAAAAGTAATTTTATTATCTTATAAAAAACAAATATAATTATAGGCATTACTACAGTATATATTATAAAATTATTATTATCTATATACTGTATAGCAGTGGAAGGTATAGACTTATATATTTGTTCATATATTCCGGCATCGTGTTGTATAAAAATCTTTTTACCATAATAAACTCCTAATACCAGTCCAATTATAAAAGATATACTCCTATTTACTTCATCAATATCATCCTTTAAATCATGTGATGAGAACTTAAATAAAAATCCTTTAAGGAGAGGATATGAAAAAATTATTACTAACATAATGGTTACAGGGTTCATACTCACATCCATCATTAATAATCACCTCTTATCAATACATAATATAATTGTTTTATAAATATATCTAACAAATCATTTTATTCGATAATTACCCGCTCTAATACTCCTGTCTTTATCTGATTCAAATTTCATTTCATGACTACGCTAATTTTAAGAGGTTTTTGTTAAATATAAGAATTCTCCACAATAGACTTTAATACTAATTTTATATCCTCCCAAGAATATCCTCTACGCAGCAGATATTCACTTAGTTTCTTATATGCTTTTTTATTATCACATTCAGATTTCATTATAATTCTATATCTCTTTTCTGCAAGTTCATATAGTGTACCAATTTCCTTATTTATTCTGATAGTAGCTGCTTCATCCTCACTTATACTGCTTATATCCTCATTTATGACTTTATGAAGAACTTTTTCTATTACATCAAAATTATATCCATTTCTAGCTAAATAATCTCCTAGTTTCTTATATATTTTTCTAGAATCTGTCTCGCTCTTAGCTATAATTCGATATTTTTTCTGTGCCAGTTTTAATGCAGCATTTTTTTCAGTATTATAATCTACATTACCTAGGTAACTATTAATTAGCTCTTCACTTATTCCTTTTCTTATTAAATCATATTTTATCTTATTTCTACCATAAGACTTTAACTTATCTTTTACATACATTTCTACATATTTTTCATCATTAAGTAGGTTATATTGCTTTAGAAAATTTATTGCTTTAAATATAGTTTTTTCATCATATTCTTTTTGCACTAATTTATCTAAAACTTGTTTCTCTGTTTTATATGACCTCTCAATAATTTTAAGAGCACTATTTTTGCACTTTATGTAGTTATCCTCATCTACTAATTCTTTCAAATACTCTACATCAACTTTCTTACCTTTTATAAGATTATGTGTATAAACAAGCTCAATACTACATCCTAATAAAAACTCATCATTGACAAATATATTTACCCTATCCTTATTCTTTTTCTGCTGTTCAACCTTAGTAATAACCTTATCTTTATTATTCATATTAACATCATCCTATGCTTTATTTAACTAAACTCAAAACCGACTACAATATAATTCTTACCCTCTCACCACTTTGTATTCCTATATAGATACTCATAGCTTAAATTTAACTTATACGTAGGGATATATTACCAATGTTGAAGTCACATTTAAATATTTTTTTATTAGTCTTAGCGAAAATTTGAGAAAAAATCTTAGAACTTTAGATATGTTTGAGCATAGCGAGTTTATCAAAGTTCTTAGATTTTTCTCAAATTGGAGCTCTAGACTAAATAAAAATATTTAACGTGACGAAACATGGTAATATATCCTGGAGTATAAGTTAAATTTCGGGCATGATTATCTATATGACCTTTATTCATTGCTTTTTAGTATATGTACAGTAGGATTATTGAAAACCTTCCTAGCTACATTATATATATCTTCTTTTTTTATTTTTTCTAAATCTCTCATGTCACTAACGAATTTTAAAATATCTTCCTCATCAATCATTTGATGGAGTACATAATTCCCTGTATCAGTGGAATCTTCTAGAGTAAATGCTACTGCTGTTTTTAGAACTTTTTTCATAAGTCCTATAGTGCTTTCATCAAAAATAACCTGTTCGTTCTTTATTTTTTCAATACACTGATCTATAACTTTAATTGCTTCCTCTACATTTTCTTCAGATACAGCAGTATAAATATACAAAGTCTTAATGTGATTTGTTAAATCTAAATCTGTATAAACATCGTAAGCAAGTCCCCTTTGTTCTCTAAGTTCTCTAAATAAAATAGAGTTAGCGCTTTCTCCAAACTTATGATTTAATATTCTAAGAGCTAACTCTTCATCTTTGGATATATTATGAAAAGTATATAAATAAATAATGGTACTTTGTTCTATATTTTTTTTATATGAAACTTTCTTGCCTGGTATATTATTTTCTACAATTACATTTCTTCTCTCAAATTCTTTTTGTAACCAATCATTAAAATACTTACAAACTATATCAGTGACGTCACTGTGCTCAAAAGGTGATACTATGGATATGCAACAATTATTTGGCAAGTAATACTTATTATAAAAATCTAAAAGTCTTTTTCTTGTAAATTTATTGATAGTTTTTTCACTACCAATTGTCTCATATCTTAATGGACTTTTAGTAAAAGCCATTTCATTTACCTTTTTATAACTATAATCCTCTATATCATCTTTACTTGTCCTTATTTCAGCAAGTATTACATCTCTTTCTTTCTCTAGCTCATCTTCTGGAAAGATAGGATTTATAATCATGTCTGCAAGTAATTCTACTGATTTCTCTAACCCCTCACTCAAGGCTGTAATACTATACACAGTACAATTGTTATCTGTATATGCATTATACTCTCCTCCTAGTTCCTCTAGATTAAAGTTTAGTGTTTCATTGTTTCTAGATCTAGTTCCCTTAAAAAGCATATGTTCAATAAAATGTGATATTCCTTTTTCACTAGTTTCTTCATAAATAGCCCCCATTTTAATTCCTATATGCAAAGACATGATTTGGGTATCTTTCTTAATTGTAGTTAGTCTTATACCATTAGATAAAACCTTTTGTACAGCATCGAACATAAAAGTATCTCCTTCAATCTACTAACATATTATTTAAACAATTATATTCTTAAACATTTACTTATAACCAAAAATAGATAATATTAATATACGTATAAGTAATTTAATTAATAATTGATTTAATAGTAGCCTTTATATTTAAACCTTTCTTCTTAAATAAGTAATGCAAAACTCTTTCTATATACTTATTAATTTTATTATTACATTTAATTTTTATTACTTAATATATTATAAATTATGTACTTAAAAATAAAAAGCCCTCACTATCCTAAAGGAATTTTTTAACTATATGCTAAAAATTTATAATTAAAATTTGCTAATAACCCAATACTATGTTATGATAGAATTTGTTTTTGTATTATAAGATAGAAAGAGGAATTTCAATGGAAAACTTAAAATTTAGTAACTTAAATCTTGATAATAAGGTACTTCAAGCTATAGATTCTATGGGATTTGAAGAGCCATCTCAAATTCAAGCTGAAGCAATACCTGTGGTTCTAGATGGTCACGATCTAATAGGTCAAGCACAAACTGGAACTGGTAAAACTTTAGCATTTGGTGCTCCTTTAATAAGTAAAATTCAAAAAAATGGAACTATTTCAGCTTTAATTCTTGCACCAACTAGAGAACTTGCAATTCAGGTCAATGATGAATTAGGCCGTATTTCAAAATTCAAAAAACTTCATTTACTCCCTGTGTATGGTGGTCAGCCTATTGAAAGACAAATTAAATCTTTAAAAAATGGAGTAGACATAGTAGTTGGAACACCTGGAAGAATATTAGACCATATAAAAAGAAATACTATTGATCTTAGTAATGTAGAATTTTTAGTTATGGATGAAGCTGATGAAATGCTTAATATGGGTTTCATAGACGATATTGAAGAAATTATAAAAATGTTAGGTCCAGATAGACAGACCCTTCTTTTTTCAGCTACAATGCCTGATCAGATAAAAAGATTAGCGACTAAATATATGAAAAAAGAAGCTAAACACATTAAAATAGCTAAAAGTTCTCTAACTGTAGAAAGAATAAAGCAATATTATTATGAAATAAAAGCCAGAGATAGATTTGAATCATTATGTAGAGTTTTAGATGTTGATGAGCCTTCAAGTGCTATAATCTTCTGCAAAACTAAAAGAGGTGTAGATGAGTTAGTGGAATCTATGCAATCTAGAGGTTATAACGTTGAAGGAATGCATGGTGATATGGGGCAAAATCAAAGACTTAATACTCTTAGAAAGTTTAAAGAAAACACATTAGATTTCTTAGTTGCCACTGACGTAGCCGCAAGAGGTATTGATGTTGAATCTGTAACTCATGTTATAAATTATGACTTACCTCAGGATATAGAGTCTTATGTTCACAGAATAGGCAGAACAGGAAGAGCAAATAAGGAAGGTACTGCTTATTCACTAGTAACTCCTAGAGAATACATATTATTAAAACAAATTGAAAAATTTACAAAAAGTAAAATTAAAAGAAAAGAAATACCTACAATAGATGAAATTTTTGAGACAAAATATAAACATATTATAAGAGATATAAAGAAAACTTTAGAGGAGAATAACTACAATAACTTTATTCCTGTTGCTACACAGCTAGATGAGGATTATAATCTTGTAGATGTAGCTGCTGCTT
This sequence comes from Clostridium sp. DJ247, assembly GCF_014231265.1. Lineage (NCBI taxonomy): Bacteria > Bacillati > Bacillota > Clostridia > Eubacteriales > Clostridiaceae > Clostridium > Clostridium sp. DJ247. The sequence continues at coordinate 44,594 of NZ_JABAIW010000009.1, forward strand.
TAATGAAAATAACCTTTGATAAACAAATTAGTTTCGACTACACTGAAAATTCTATAAGCAGTGAAGATAATGTAAGATTATTTTTCTCCGTTGGCAGAAAAGACAAACTTAATCCAAAAACTTTACTTAAGTTTCTTGATGAAAGCTCAGATATCGACACAAGAGAGGTTGGAGATATTGATATCCTTGAAAACTTTACCTTCATCAATATTCCTGAAAGACTTGTGGATGTAATTATGAAGAAAAGCAGTGGTAAGAGACTTCTAGGTAGAAAAGTTAACGTAGAAATAGCAAAAAGTAAGAAAAACCACAAATAAATATTTGTGGTTTCTTTACTATATAAACTTATGAAGAGAGGAAGAAAGTATATGCCTAAAATATCTTTTAAGGGTAGTTCTATGTTGAATCCAGTCCCATCAGTGCTTATAACATCTAAAAATACTGATGGTAAAGTAAATGTATTCACTGTAGGTTGGATAGGAACTGCATGCACAAGGCCACCTATGATAACTGTTGCAATACGCCCTGAAAGACTATCATATGAATATATAAAGAATACTGGTGAGTTTGTTGTAAACCTGCCTACCAAAGACTTAGTTCGTATTGTTGATTTTTGTGGAGTGAGATCTGGAAAAAATATTGATAAGATAAGTCATTGCAATTTAACTCTGGAAGAAAGTAAAAAAATAGATGTTCCTTCAATAAAACAATGCCCTGTAACAATGGAATGTAAAGTAAAAAACATTACACCCTTAGGAAGTCATGACCTCTTTTTAGCTGAAGTTTTATCAATAAATGTAGAAGATAACTTAATAGACGAAAATGGAAAAATTCATCTAGAGAAGGCTAATTTAATCTGTTATTCTCATGGCGAATATTTTTCACTTTTGCCTAAGCCATTAGGTAAATTCGGGTATTCTGTTCAAAAAAAGAAAAGTAATAAAAATAAAAAATAATGCTATAACTTATCCCACCTACATAAAATTATGTTAGGGGGGATGCTTAATGTCAAATTTCAAAAAGCTATTAATAACTTTAATAATTATACTAATTGTTGAAATTATATTTATATACACAAGATATAAAATGTCTCAAGATATTAACGAACTTAATATAGTTAACACTCCCCTAAACTGTAGAATATAAAAATAAATATAGATAACCACGCCCGAAATTCAACTTATACTACGTAATATGCTGCCAAACTTCGGCACGTTAAAAACTTTTAATCAGTCTAAAGTTCGTGTTTTAAGCAGAGAGCCAAAATCTGTGATTTTGTGCGAATCGCTTACTCATCTGACGTAAGGAAGAGGAGTTTCATATAAAATAAGAAGCTTTGATAAACTCGTACCTCAAACATATCAAAGCTTCTAAGATTTTCAAAAAACACTTCACTAAGACTAGTAGAAAAGTTTTTAAATGTGCCTTCAGTTTTGGCATCATATTCCTACGTATAAGTTAAATTGTTTTCACAAATTATTTTATTTAAAAAGTAAATACATTTATAATTTTTCTAATTTTTATCAAAGGAAGTTATACTATCAAATTTATCTTTATTTTCACTAACAACTTCTATAAATTTCTCTGTAATGCTAGGATCAAATTGAGTTCCACTACACTTTTTTAATTCCACAATGGCCTCTTCGTAGGTCTTTCGAATATTATACGGCCTATTTGAAGTCATAGCGTCAAAACTATCTACTACAGTTAACACTCGGGCAAGATAAGGTATTTTATCTCCCTTTAGTTTACAAGGATATCCGGTTCCATCATATCGCTCATGATGATGCAAAATAAGAGGTTTTATATTTTTTAAGGATTCCACCGGCTCTATAAGTTCTACCCCATTAGCAGGATGCTGCTTTAGTATCTCCCATTCTTCGTAGTCTAAACGCATTCTTTTATTAAGAATCTCCTTAGAAATATTAATTTTACCTATATCATGTAAATAAGCACCGTATTTCAATATTTGTTTATCTTCTTCACTTAATCCCAACTTCTTAGCTAATAATTTTGCAAACATGACCACTCTTTCAATATGTCCATAAGTATACCTATCTTTGGCATTAATTATACTAACTAATGTTTTTATGGATGTTATAAGATCTATATGTTCTTCCTCTATATCCTTTTTCAATTCTTCTAAAACTGAATAGTAAGTTTCAACTCTATTTTTATTAAAAAACTTAGCTCTATACAGGGCATCATCAGCACTATTAACTAAATCTATTTCATTTTTAGCCTTAGACGGAAATGTGGAAACTCCTACTGAAACTGTAATCTTTCCATTTGGTTGATTCTCTTCTCCTTCAAATTTCCATTGTTCCACTGCTAATCTTATTCTTTCTGCAATAATCAGAGCATCACTTTCACTAGTATTTGGAAGGACAACAGTAAACTCTTCTCCTCCATATCTAGCAACAATATCATCTTTTCTTACATTACTTTTTAGTATAAAACCAATTGTCTTTAAAATTTCATCACCTTTTTGATGTCCATATAAATCATTATAGTGCTTAAAATAATCTATATCCATTAACATCAGCGAAGTTGAGATATTTCTTTCCTTTGATTTAATAATTTCATTCTTTAACGAATCTTGAAAAAACCTGTGATTATAAACATTGGTTAATCCATCTATATTTGCTAGTCTAGATAAACTCTCTGCATATTCACTTTCTGTTTTTACATAATACCCCAGTATCCATGCCATAATAACAAATACTCCACATAAAATCAAATCATTTTCAAAATACTGATTTACATTGGAGTTATTACCAAAAAATAAGTCTATAGATAATACTATTGCTGATGATATTGTAGAAATCATAGTTCCATACTTTAAACCAGACTGTATTGTAGAGGTGATGATAAGAAATAGGAAAAGAAATTTATATTGACTTTTATGTGCTTCTGATATAACAATAAATACTGTGAAAATTAACATAAAAACAAAATCTTCAGAGATTCTTAAAAATTTATGATTTTTTAATTGAATTTTTTTTACAGAAAATATAAACCATATTAAATAAATTAATGCAAGTATACATGCTGATACTCCTAATGGTATTATGCTAAGAAGGTATCTACTGTCTATTTCAGAAAACTTTTTAACTGTAAAAAAACCATTAAAAATTATTATTCCACAAAAAAGTAATGAAATTAATTTCACGATAGATATAATTTCGTATATTCTTATTTGTCTACTATTTAGTATCTTATTCATATCTTCACCCCCCAATATTTTATAATCTTTTAGATAAATAACAAAAGGTAAAGATTGAAAAATCAACCTTTACCTTTATGTTATTTATCTCTTAAACATTTTGGTTCTTTTGGTTGATAGAAACTATATCCGCATGCTGATGCAGATGTTGCAACAGCAAAGAAAGTAAAGATTGAAGCTCCTAACATAAGTATGGTTTTAACTGCTTTATTTCTCATTTTTTTCACCTCCCCAAGTATAGCTAATATTATTTAAAAATGTATCTATTTTTAATAACACTTTATGTCCTTTAGGAATAAGCGTTATGATTTGCCATAATATCCCAAAATATATACAAAAAATTGTTGATAAATATAAATTAATCTTAAATTTAAAATAAAACATTGTTAGCATTATAATAATTAAATTTAAAATAATAAGTACATATATAGAGTTTCTTCTCATTAACCTTCTTTTTTCGGGTTTTGTAATAGGTTTTGCTTCACTATCAACTGGTGCCAACTTCCATACGCTATAATAAGCAAATATAAAGACTATAATACCTATAATTATAGTAACATTTATGCTTATACCATAAATAGCATTTTGTATAACTAATGCTAGTCCTACTGATACTAATGTTCCTATTAGTGCACATCTATTAGGTGAACTAGAATGAGCACCACCTGAGTATTTTCGCAAAAAACCAATTGTTATAGAGATAACTATAGCTTTTATTGTTACACCAAAAATAGTACCAAATAAAATTACTAATAGAATACACCATAGTGTTTGAATTAAATTAAAAACTCCATATGCGATGACTTCCTCTTGATCCTTATCTAAATTTAAAGGATAAGAAATTTTATTAGCGATATTGTTTGATAATTTCTCAATTAGAAACATTTTTAGGAACCTTTCTTAAATATACATTTTTAGTATATATAAATATTATAATTATAGCAAATAGTAACAGAGAAGGAGAAAAATATAATAGCTTCATTAAATGATTTTTCATTATTGTATCTAAATTTTTTTTAAATATATCTGTTATAATAAATGCGTTAACCCATTCACAAGTATACATCAAAATTGCTGAAATTAATCCTGCTGATAAACTTTTAATGATATCAATTTTATTTATAGTAACAGTTGTCAACATATATATTATAAGAAGTATAATTGTATGTACCCCAAAGTGAATTGGCAACATTCTAACTAAGTATGTTATTACTGATAAAACAATTGAAGATATACAAAAGCTTTTCTTATCAATAACCTTACTAGAAAAAGCGTATCCTGCAAAAATTAATGTAAATGATTCCGGAATAACCCTAAATAAAAATTCCAATATTGATAATTTTAACATAAAGTACCTCATTCATATATTTTTCAGCTTATTTATACAATATAATAATTATATCACTGTTTTTTTAATATGAACATAATATAATTGAAATTTAACATTTTTTTTGTGATTAAATAGTTTTCTTATGGCAAATATTAGAATTAGACATTTAGAAAAGATATACTATGTAATTTTTTCATTATTTATAACCATTCTTGTATTATCTCATTACTGATATTATAATTATCTAGTAATGCAGACAATGAGTAAAAATTATTCAGATAAACATTATAAAACTAATATATGAATAGGTGGTTTAATATGCGTAACTTGATGTTAACTGAAGCAGGAAAGAAAAAGTTAGAAGAAGAATTAGAATATTTAAAAACAGTGAAAAGAGTAGAAATCAAAGCTGCTTTAAAAGCTGCCCGTGCACAAGGCGACTTAAGCGAAAATGCTGACTATAGTGCTGCTAAAGATGATCAATCTTTAACAGAAACAAGAATTATGGAACTTGAAGAACAGATAAAAAGTGCCGTAATAATAGAAAGTTCTGAAGAAGAAGGTTTATTCGACATTAATAAAACAGCCTTAGTAAAATTTTATGATATGGATGATACAGAGGAAGTTACACTTGTTAGCTCCGTTGAAGCTGACGCCAAAAACATGAAAATAAGTATAGAATCTCCGCTAGGCAGTGTATTATATAAGTTAAAAGTAGGGCAAAAAGCTACTGTTACTTCACCAGATGGTGATTATGACGTAGAAGTTATAGAACTATTGTCATAAAAATAAGATTCACCCCGCTGTAAATATAGAGCTGGAACTTTTAAATTTAAAAGTTCCGTATCTATATCCTAGGAGTGAATCTTATTTTTAATCTAAAGTTTTACTAAACTTTTTCAAAGTGACTGCAACAATAACAAATATTAATATTGATAAGGATATTATCTGAGGTATTAGATAACTAAAACCTACACCTTTAACCATTATGCTTCTCAATATCTCTAAAAAATACGTCATTGGTATAATGTTACTAATATAATATATCAGCTTAGGCATAGCCTCTCTCGGAAACATAAATCCCGAGAGAAGTACACTTGGCAATATCATAGCTAACGACGCTTGCATAGCTTGGAGTTGAGTTTTTGCAACTGTTGATATAAGCATCCCCATAGCTAGTGAACATATTAAGAATAATGTTCCTAATAAAATTAGTAAAGCTAGACTACCTTTTACTACTACTCCGAATATTATATATCCTAATATTAGTGTCAATATCATATCTAGAAATCCAATAACTGTATAAGGAATGAGCTTTCCAAGAATTAACTCCAACGGTGTAACTGGTGTCATTATAAGTTGTTCCATGGTTCCTTTTTCTCTTTCTCTTACCATAGCAAAAGCTGTTAGTATAACCGTTATATTTTGTAAAATTAATCCTATTACTCCTGGTATATTAAATTTACTGCTTTCCATAGTTGGATTATAAAGCACAAGGGGTTTTAAGTTAACTCCTATATTGCTCTGTTTATCTAGCCCTGATCTAGTAATTTCTATTTGCTTTAAATTAACTGAATAATTATTTCCAATCAGTATGGAGTATGATGTGGCCGTTCTGGCTATGGTTGGATCTGAACCATCAACAAGTACTTGAACTTCTGCAGTAGTATTACGTCTTAAATCTCTAGAGTAATTTGGTGGTATTACTAGTCCAACTTTTACTTTTCCTAAGCTTATATATTTTTCTACATCTTCAGGAGAATCTACCGCACCATAGATTTTAAAATAGTCTGAATTGGTAAATTTGCTTATAAGTTCTCTACTCTCTATAGTTTTGCTGCCATCATATACGGCTAAGCTAACATCGTTAACATCAGTATTAACAGCAAATCCAAACAACAAGAGCATCATTATGGGCATTACTATTGCAATTGCAAGACTAGCCTTATCTCTTCTTATGTGTATAAATTCTTTTTTTGTTATTGCTATTAGCCTCTTTAGTTTCATTATCCTTCACCTCTATCTTTTGATAGTTTTAAATCATTGAATGAGGATATGATTTCTTTATTTGAAAGTTCTTTAACATAATTTATAAATATATCTTCTAGATTATCTGTCTTATGTTGCGCATAAAGATTACTTGGAGTATCTATAGTAATAAGCTTGCTATTATATATAAAACCTATAATATCACATACTGATGCCTCGTCCATATAATGGGTAGTTACCAAAACTGTCATACCTTCAGTTACTAGATTAGTGATAGTATGCCAAAACTCTCTTCTTGAAACTGGATCAACCCCCGCTGTAGGTTCATCTAGTATTAAAAGACTTGGGTTATGAATAAGAGAGCATCCTAATGCCAGCCTTTGTTTCCATCCTCCTGATAAAGTACCTGCCAAGCTCTTTTCTTTTCCTTGAAGATTTGCCATTTGAATTAATTCTTTTTTTCTTTTTTCCAATGTATCTTTTGACAGCATATATATATCCCCATAAAAGTCCAAATTTTCTTCTACTGTTAAATCTTCATATAAGCTAAATTTTTGAGACATATACCCTATATTTTGCTTAATATTTTCTGATTCCTTTACTAGATTATAGCCTAGAACCTTACCCTCTCCCGAGGTTGGTCTAAGTACACCACATATCATTCTAACAGTGGTTGACTTTCCTGATCCATTAGGTCCTAAAAATCCGAAAATTTTTCCTTTTGGTATATCAAAAGATACGTTATCTACTGCTGTAAAGCTCCCAAATTGTTTTGTAAGATTTTTTATAGAAATGGCATATTCCATAATAGGCCTCCATTATTTTAAATTTACATCAAAAAGCATACCAGGTTTTATAACATCTAAGTTATCTAGTATTTTTATCTTTACTTCATATACAAGTTTCATTCTATCCTTCTTCGTAACTATATTCATAGGCGTAAATTCTGCTTCTGGAGAAATATATGTTATTTTACCTTTTATGTTTTTGTCCTTTAAGAAATCACTTTTTAAACTCACTTCTTTATCTAGCTTGATTTTAGGAAGAATACTTTCTGGAACATAAATTTTAATCCATATATTATTATTATCTAAAAGTGTGACTACTGAACTTCCAGGTGTTATATACTCTCCAGCCTTAAAGTTAACAGTTTCTATAACCCCACCTGTTGATGCTGTAATATTGTTCTTACCTAAGGTAAGTTTAGATAGCTCATAATTATTTTTAGACTTTTCTAGGCTATATTGTGCTGTATTTTTCTCTCTTTCAGTTGCCCCATTAACTAATAGATTTAACTTTTGGCTAACCTGATTAAGTTGAGCAATATAGCTATTTGCCTGGGCTTGTGAACTATCTACAGAACTTTTAGCATTATTCAGTGCACTATAGGTGTTATCTAGGTCATTTTTAGCTGCATCCACGTTATACTTAGATTCTGCTCCACTTTCATAAAGTTTTAGAGTATCATCATATTTTTTCTTCTTATATTCATAATTTGTTTGTGCAGTACTAAGATTATTTTGAGCTGTTTGTAATGCAGCTTTACTTTGATCAATTAGAGCTTGGATCTGTTTCACTTGTGCCTCCTGAGCTTTTATTTCTTCAGCTCTGTTGCCTTCTTGTATTTTAGCTAATTCATTTTCTGCATTTTTTATAGAAGTTTCAGCATCTTGTAGTCTTAAAGAATCTTCATTAGAATCAATAGTTGCTATTAAATCTCCAGACTTTACTACATTTCCTTCCTTTAGCTTAATATCTTTTATCTTTCCTGCTATTTCTGCTGATATATTTATTTTATCAGCTTCAGCTGTACCATAATATATAAATTCATTAAAGTTTTTATTTTTCATTGAATTTATTAAGAATAATGCTGAAACTATAACTCCCGCTAATATAAGAAGTATTATTGGTTTAAAAACTTTTTTGTTACCCAAAGTTCTCACTTCCTTTTTAGAAATTTCAGTTTTCATGATTTAGAACCCCATTTAAGAGCACATCCACAATTTTTTTTATTTCTTCCTCATCATCACCTCCAACTTTTAAGTGGTCGGGAAAAGCATTTGTTAAAATTATATATCCTAAAAGTAAACTTAACATTGTTCTTGTAATTAATGCTGGTTCTAAGTTTCTAAATGTTTTCTTTTCTATATTTTCCTCAACAAAAGAATTAATAAATGGAAATAATTTAGGTGCTATGTTATTCCTAATTGTTTCTAATAATTCTGGATGATATAACGACTCAACAAATACAGTTTTAATTAAGGATGAATTTTTTTCTACTAAATGCAATCTATCTATATATAGATTTTTAATAACCTCATCAATTGGTTTATTCTCCTTGTTCTTTACAATAGATTCAGCTGATTTAATAACTAAAGGTCTTAAAAACTTTGTAATTAATGGTATTAAAAGACCCATAAGTATATGTTTTTTGGTCTTATAGTATCTAAATATAGTTCCTTCTGCCACCTCTGCTTCCTTTGCAATTTCACTTGTTCTGCTGCCATCAAATCCTTTTTCTGCAAATACTTTTGTAGCGGCTTCTAATATTCTCCATTGTCTTTTAGTCATTTCTTCTTCTGATACATCTTCTGACAAGAATAGTTTTTCTATAGAATCTTTATTATTTTGATTTTCGTTATCTGGCTTCATATTATTCCTCCTGAGTAATAACATTCACATATATGAGTACTCACTTTATAAAAATGAGTACTCACTCATTTCAAATTTATTACATTATTTAGACTTTGTCAACTAGTTTTTCGCATTATAATAAAGTGAAACTTGAATCAAATGGAGTTTTAACTCCACCTGATTCTTAAATGTTAAAAGTATACACACTGCCTTCTGCTCATACCATGAAAGTATTAAAGATAACGGATAATTTTAACTGTCGGTAACCTATGTTACGGAAAAAAATAAATGTTTATAATATAATAAATTTCATAAAATAAACTTTAGAAAAATATATAGTTAAACCTATTTTAATTTCATATTACGAAAGGGGTAAATAAATGAGTAGATTTTTAGCACCTATTCACACATGGTTATTTAATAAAATAAAATTACATGAGGATTTAGAACTTACATTAGTTAACGCTTATAAAGAGAAATACGGAGAAGAAATTTATACTATTTATAATAGTATAAAATCAAAATACGGAGCTCCTACAGAAAATAAACCTATAGAAGATTTGATTGATGTAGATAACATCCATGGATGGCTTCAAAACAAGATATCCTTGACAGAAACAAGAGCAGCTGCACTTTTAACTGAAATCTCTAACAAAAACAATGAAGATAACATTAGCTTAGCTGTTGAAATTTACTCTGAGCAAGGACGTAAATGTGCTGAAGAAGCAAAAGAAAAATATGAAATTAATAATGCATCTGAAATATATCAAGCATTAAATAATTATGTTATAGAAGGTATGCCTTGCGATAGGGTAAATGTAGTCACTGTAGATTCAGAAGAAAAACTACAATGGGAAACTGAGAGATGTTTACACAAAAATTATTGGGAATCTATTAACGGAGATGTAAGCTTATTCTATAAATTAAGAGATGCATGGATTAAGTCCTTCGTAGAAAATGTAAACAGTCGTTTCTCATACAAAGCATCTCGTTCAGAATCAGAGATGATACATGAAATATTCAAAAAATAATCTGAAAGTTATTACCTAGCTCCGTCTAAACTTTAAGTGCCAGAGTACTTCTGAATTATAATATAAAATATAATTTTAAAAATAAACCCTCTAGATTTATTCCTAGAGGGTTTAAAGTATTCTATTCTTGAACTTCAAATTGATCTTTACCTACTCCACATAGAGGGCATACCCAATCATCAGGTATATCTTCGAAAGCTGTACCTGCTGCTACTCCGTTATCAGGATCTCCTTCCTCTGGATCATAAATATATCCACAAGCTACACATAAATACTTTTTCATTATATCCTCTCCTATCTAATTTAAAATTTTCATATAATATTAATAGTTAAGTTAACTATGTTTTATACTTATATTCTAATACTTTTAAGTATTTATCTCAATATTATAATCATAATAATACTCTTTTAATAGATATTATCTGTAGAACCCCTTTATCTTTTACATTTAGTAATAACTTTTGTGGCATTCAAATATTAATTATGATACGCAAAATTTTAAATGTTATACATTTTCAGGATAACTTGAATATCCTGCATATCCTACACCTAAACATTGAGATAAGTCTTTATCAACTGTTACCAAGTCGTTAGTTGATAATTGTGTAAAGCTTGTTTTTCCCATTGCTATAAGAGCATATTTCATTTCTTCTAAACAAGAATTTAAAAAGTTAGATAGAGTTTTTGAACCTTTATCTATATCTAATTCATCAGTTAACTTTCCATTATATACAACAAGCTGTGGTGTAGGCTCATTTGGAGTTGCTTTTACAGCTTGAGCTTGAAGCATTGCTACTAATGCTATAGACCCAATATATACAGCACTTGCACCTAAAGCTAACGCTTTTGTAAAATGCCCTGGTGTACTTAGCCCTCCAGCTAGTATGATGTCATATTTATCTTTTACACCCTTTTTTTCTAGATATCTAACTGTCCTAGATATAGCATATAGAGTAGGAAGACCCATATCATCTTGAAGAATTGTAGGTGAGCCAGCTGTTCCTCCTTCAGCACCATCGATAGTAATGAAATCTGCATTGGTTTGAATTATAACATCTAAATCTCTTTCAATAAAATGAGAAGCTGCAATTTTTATTCCTATAGGTACTTCATAATCTTTTTTTAGTTTGTTAACTAGATCTATAATCTCATTTGGAGAATTTATCTCTTCAAATCTTGATCCTCTATAAGCAGGTGAATGCTTACCCAAGTGCCATGTATCTCTCATATGTTTTCCTATCTTGTTTGCTGGTATAGTTTTATGTACTGCACCTCCCCAAGCGCCCTGTCCTAACTGCACCTCTATGGCATCCAGCTGTGATAACTGTTCAATGGTGCATAAAGCCTTATATCTATTAAATTGGCCTATTAAAAGTTTAGCTGTCTCTCTTTCTTCATGGGATAGTGCTGCTTCACCAGTATTGGTAGCAGTTCCTGAAAGACTTGCACCCTTGGCTAATGCAATTTTTGCCTCTAAACTAAGTGACGCTCCATAAGACATTCCAGTAATTAAAATAGGCATTGAAAGCTCCAATGGCTTTTTTGCATTTTTCCCAATTATAGTTTTTGTATCTATAGCTCCTTCATCTTTAGTTGGAAGAGAAAATAGTTGAGTTGGGTTTAGAAATAGTTTATTCCAAGGGGATTGGACATTAGGACTGCCATAAGACCTATCTAATGATTTTCCTGTTTCTCCTCTTATAGATGCTTCTATAATAGATTGAATTGATAACTTTTGAGCTGCAGTGATCATCACATAAAGATTCTCACTATACTGATCTGTTAACATTTTTTTTAATATGTTATCAGTAGTTTCGTTGGTAATAGTTCTAATCAAGCTTTGCAACATAATACTCTCTCCTTCTTATGCTTTACTCTGAATTCGCTCAGCTAAGAACCAGGTTAGGTTAAAACCCCGTCTGACTCAAGTTTCACTTTATAATTATTTTGCTTTAATCTATGGTGAAATATGTAACTCTAAACGAGAAGTTCATAAAAAATCTTTTATATCTACTTCATTTACTTATTACAGGATATAAATGGTTTTTTAGAATAATTCTTCGTACTATTGGTAATACTTTCATTAGTATTTCATATGGAGGTGGATATTTTATGAGAATCCCAAACCACATTGGCATAATACCAGATGGAAATAGACGATGGGCTACTGAAAACGGATTAACCAAAGAACAAGGTTATGGACCTGGACTTAGACCTGGAATGGAACTTTTTAAAATTTGCAAAGAACTTGGTATAAAGGAACTAACTTACTATGGTTTTACTACAGATAACACTAAAAGACCTTCAATACAAACTAAGGCATTTACACTAGCATGTATAAAAGCAGTACAAATGCTTACCAAAGAAGATGCTTGTTTACTTGTTGTTGGCAATACTAGCTCTCCTATGTTCCCTAAAGAACTGCTACCCTTTACCACACGAAAACAGTTTGGTAAAGGAGGTATAAAAGTTAATTTTTTAGTTAACTATGGATGGGAATGGGATTTAGGCGAAGTTAACAATATGGATACCCGTAATAGAAACACAATAACAGGATATTTAAAATCATTTGATATAACTAGAGTAGATTTAATAATAAGGTGGGGAGGTCGCAGAAGACTTAGTGGTTTTCTTCCTGTTCAATCTGTTTATTCTGATTTTTATATTATAGATGATTACTGGCCAGACTTTAAGCCTTCTCATTTCTTCGATGCGCTTAGTTGGTATGATAAACAAGATGTTACACTTGGTGGTTAAATAGCTCTTAATTTATATTTATACCTAATTCTTGCTTTAAAAAGAAACACTATAAAATTTATTGAATTCAAATAAATTTTACAGTGTTTCTTTTAATCATACATTTCCTATTTCTTTTGCATAGGCACTAGGAGAAGGTCTAGGAGCTAATACAACAAAGCAAGACATATTTTCATCTGTATTACTCTTGAGACTAAAAGTCTCCTTTCCTTCACAGTATACTACGTCTCCGGAAGTTATACTGCTTACTTCCCCATCTACAGTTAACTCTCCTTTTCCTGTTAGTACATGTAATACTAGATCACTTTTTTCATGTTGATGCGGAGGTATCTCCTGCCCGCTTTTAAGATTTAAAATAAAAGATAGTATCTTTTCTTCATTAAACAAGGTTCTTTTAGTAAATGTATTATCTAAGAAAGCCACTTTGTCAGCTATTTTTTCAAGTTTCACTAACCTTCACCTCAACTTAACCCTAATTCTTTACGCTTCTTCTCAATGTGATCAACATATATTTGAATAGTTTTTTCTGCATCTAATTCTACTACAACTTTTCCTAATCCTAGAGTTTCAGTAGTCTCAGTAAGAGTTTTTACTACTACATCACTACCTGTAATAGATGGAACAGGGGCAACATGCACTAGCCAACCTAACGCTACTGCAGTACATGCATCAGCTACAGCCTTCTGCTCTAAATATTCTGGAGCACCTATAACTAATGGTAACATATTTGTATCTACATCTAATTCATCAGCAATTTCCTTTGCAGTATGAGTCATTTTACCTATATCAACGCATGCACCATAGCTTAATACTGGTGGTATTCCTAATTGCTTGCAAACTGCTTTTAGCCCTTCTCCTGCTTCATCTGCTGCTTTTGGATCAGTTAGCCCAGTGTACTGCATAACGCTGGAAGTACATCCACCAGAAAGTACTAGTATATTATTTTCGATTAATCCTTTGGTTATTTTAAATATGTTACTTCCACCCTGACCATATCTTGCAGTGGTACAACCTACAATAGTTGCAATACCTCTGATATTACCATTAACAATTTGCTCTATTAGCGGCTTAAAGCTTCCTCCAAGTGCCCCTTTTACTGACTCTGTGCTGAATCCAACCATACAATCTGAAACATATGGTGGAATATGAGTTTTTCTATTCTCAGCTTTACGAGCTTTAAAGGCATCTAGAGCTTTATCTAAAGCTTTTGCTGCTTGCTCCTTCATCTTTTCAGGTACAAAATCTAAAGTTTCGGTTCCTTGAAGCTTTATTACTGGGTGTACACTTAGTAATTTAGTTCCAAAGCGTTTTGCATATATAGGCAGTGTTGGTACTGTACAATTATAATCGAACATAAATAAATCAACTACCCCTGTGGCAAGCAAATACTCTTCTGATAACCACTCACCTTCTTGCCCTGTATATGCCTTTTGATTATGAGTACCTTCATAATTCATTAGCTGTTGACCTTCACAAACATGACCGAGTATCTGTATACCATCTGCTCCAGCCTCCTTAGCTTTTTGTTGCCATTCATCACTAGAAGCTAAGTCAATAGCTACATGAGCAAGTAAAGGCATATGTCCATTAGCAATAACATTTATCATATTTGTCTTTAATAATCCCATATTTTGTTGTTTCTTAGCTATCTCCTGAGTTCCCATTAGTATTTCTTGTAGGATATCAAGCATAAATAATCCTTGATACTCGTTTGCTATACCAAGTCTTACGCTATTTAATAAAAACTCAACTGGATCTGAAGTAAAGTTTGTCATACATCTTGTTTGTGCAAAGGCTACTTCACTATAGCCTCCACCTGGAAATAAGCCTAACTTATTCCACAATTCTTTACGTCTTGTTGGGGCAAAAGCTTCAACAGTTTTTGAAGGAACGTGAAATGGAGCGTGTATATCGTTTATAACCCACTCTGCAAATTCTACTGCCAATTTTTCTATAGGTTGATTAGCATCAAGACCTGCCATATCAGCATACTTTTTCAATTTTTCTGCATCCCTTATTTTTAATCCACTCTCTGGGTGTTCTCCAGCAGCCTTAAGAGTTCTTGCAGCCTGATGGGCATGAAAAATATTTGCAGAGGTTCCTATGGTAACATGCCTATACATGAAGTTTCTTGCAACCATTGTATGTCTGTCTACACCACAAGTTCCTCTAGGAACCTTCTCACTAATACGACAAGGTCCATTAGCGCATAATTGACATGATAATCCTTCTATACAAAATTTACATTGAATAGGCTGCTGTTGTGAAAAACGATCAAAAACATTAGTCATTCCAGCTTTATGTACAACTTTATACATATCTCTCATAGCAGGGTCAATTATAACATTAAGAGGATATCCATCTTTTCCTTGATCATCTTTATTCTTTATCTGCTCTCTCTGTAATCTATGAACCTCTTCCATAGATGTTGACTTTTCAATAACACCGTAGTCAACCTTCACTGTATCATGTAAATCATCATGTTCATTGGGATCATTTGAGTCTTTTACTTTAGTTGCAATGGTATGATTTTCACCACTCATAGTTTCTGCGCTTCTTTGATAAGAATCTTTAATATCTTTGTCTGACATTTATACTCCTCCTTATATTTGTTTCTAATGTAGTTTTTTCATAATAAGTAATGAATATACGTTAAATTAATTTTATAAATTTATATTTTTACTTATATCATTATTATTATTTGAAAATAATAGTATAAAGGAGGGATAGTATGGCAAAAAATGATATAAAACAACGTTTTATGGGAATACCAGTAGAAAGTCATGATACTGCTGCTTGGGCTAATATGGAAAATACCAAACCAGTATCAAATGTAAATTTACCTAGTGAAACTGAGGTTAGAAATGCAAAAGAATACGTAGACACAAATGAGAAGTAAGTAGTAAAAGGTTGGTGATTTGCTCACCAACCTTTTTTATAATTATTTCTATATTGAAATATATAGATACCTATAGCTTAAATTTAATTTATACTTAGGTATATATTTCCAATGCTGAAGTCACATTTAAATATTTTTTTATTAGTCTTAGCGAAAATTTGAGAAAAATCTTAGAACTTTAGATATGTTTGAGGTACGAGTTTATCAAAGTTCTTTGTTTTTTCTCAAATTTGAGCTTTAGACTAATTAAAAATATTTAACGTGACGAAACATGGCAATATATACCGGAGTATAAATTAAATTTCGGGCATCGGTATCTATATACTTATAGTATCTAATAGTTCATTTCTGCTAAACGCCTATAGAAATCATATCTTTCCTTAGCATTTTTCTCAGCTTCATCAAACATTTGGTCTGCAACTTCTGGGAATACATTCATTAATGAAGAATATCTTATTTCTCCGTGTATGAAATCCTTAAATGGTTTTGTAGGTTCTTTTGAATCTAAAGTAAATGGATTCTTTCCTTGTTCCTTAAGCATTGGATTATATCTATACAAATGCCAATATCCAGATTCCACTGCTTTCTTTTCTTCAGCTATACTAGTTCCCATACCAGATTTTATTCCATGACTTATACATGGAGCATAGGCTATAATAAGAGAAGGTCCCTTATACTTTTCAGCTTCTGTTATAGCTTTTATAGTATGATTCATATTTGCCCCCATTGATATTTGAGCAACATATACATATCCATATGTCATGGCCATAGCACCAAGGTCTTTCTTTCTTACCTTCTTTCCTGCAGCTGTAAATTTAGCTACTGCTCCAGTTTGTGTAGATTTTGAAGATTGACCTCCAGTGTTTGAGTAAATTTCTGTATCCATAACAAATAGATTTACGTCGTCTCCCATGGCAAGTACTTGATCCACACCACCAAATCCAATATCGTATGCCCAACCATCTCCACCAATTATCCATTGAGATTTTTTGATTAGATAGTCTTTTCTATCCATTATTTGTTTTATTAAATCATTTTTGCTAAGATCATATCCTTTTAATAATTCTAAAATATTTTTTGAGGCTTTTCTAGATTCATCTCCATCCTCTATAGCATTTAACCATATATTAAAGGCTTCAATTATTTTATCTTCACCTTCTAGCGAAGTTATATATTGCTTCATTAGGTCTGCTATCTTTTCTCTTATTTGTTTAACGCCTAAGTACATACCATATCCATACTCTGCATTATCTTCAAATAATGAATTTGACCATGCTGGCCCTTTTCCTTCAGCGTTAGTGGTATATGCTATTGATGGTGCACTAGCTCCCCAAATTGATGAACAACCTGTAGCATTTGCAATCATCATTCTATCTCCATATAACTGAGTCAAAAGCCTTATGTAAGGTGTTTCACCGCATCCTGGACAAGCCCCATTAAACTCTAATAACGGTCTTACAAATTGGCTTCCTTTTAATGTCTTTGGATCCATTACATCATCTTTAGCTGTAACAGTCATTGCAAATTCCCAATTTTCTGCTTCCATTTCGATTTCTTGATCTGCTGGTTTCATTATAAGGGCTTTACCTGGAGCAGGACATACATCTGCACAGTTACCACATCCAGTACAATCTAGTGGGGCTACTTGAATACGGAATCCATAGTTCTCCAAACCTTTTCCAGCTGCCTTTTTTGTTTTAAATGTATCTGGAGCTCTTTTAATTTCATCTTCATCTAATAAAAATGCTCTTACTGTAGCATGAGGACATATATATGCACACTGATTACATTGAATGCATTTATCTATCTGCCATTCAGGTACCATCACAGCGATTCCTCTTTTTTCATATGCTGTAGTACCCAGTGGATATGTTCCATCTTCCATACCTACAAAGGCACTTACAGGTAGTTCATCCCCTTCATGTTTTGCCATTGGTATTTGAATATCCTTTATAAAATCTGGTACTTCTTTTGTTGGTCTAGCCTCGTCTTTTGCATCTGCCCAAGAAGCTGGTACATTAACTTTAACTAAAGAATCTATACCACTATCTACAGCTGCTTTATTCATTTCAACAATTTTCTCACCCTTTTTACCATAGGTTTTTTCTATAGATTTTTTTAAATATTCAACAGCATCTTCTATAGGTATTACGTTGGTTAGCTTGAAAAAGGCAGATTGCATAATCATATTTATTCTTCCACCTAAACCAATTTTACCTGCAATTGATATGGCATCTATAACATAAAAATTGATATTATTCTTAGCAATATAATTTTTTAATGTTGCTGGTAATTTATCTTCTAAATCCTGCTCATTCCAAGGGCAGTTAAGTACAAAAGTTCCACCTTTTTTTAATCCTTTTAATAAATCAAAATTATATACAAAGGATTTATTGTGACAAGCAATGTAATCAGCGTTATATACTAAGTAAGGTGACTTTATAGGTTTCTTTCCGAATCTTAAATGAGATACTGTTGATCCTCCAGATTTTTTACTATCATAAGAAAAATACGCTTGAGCATACAGATCTGTATTGTCACCAATGATTTTAACAGCAGATTTATTAGCTCCTACTGTACCATCAGAACCTAGTCCCCAGAACTTACAGCTTATAGTTCCTTCCGGTGTTGTTTGGATGATGTCTTCTTCAGGAAGAGATGTATTTGTAACATCATCAACTATACCAATAGTGAAATTATCTTTTGGAGTATCTTGCTTTAAGTTTTTATAAACAGCTAATATTTGTGATGGTCTTGTATCTTTTGAACCTAATCCATATCTACCACCTATAATTAAAGGTTTATTTTCAGATTTATCAAATACTTTGACTACATCTAAATATAATGGTTCTGCTAAAGAACCTGATTCTTTAGTTCTATCTAATACAGCTATTTTTTTTACAGTCTTAGGCAATACATCAAAGAAATACTTAGTTGAAAATGGTCTATATAGATGTACTCTAATAACACCTACCTTTTCTCCTTTTTCTGATAAATAATCTACAGTTTCATCTATAGTATCACACACAGATCCCATTGCAACAATTATGTATTCAGCATCTTGAGCACCATAATAATCAAAAGGATGGTATACTCTTCCCGTAACTTTTTCTATTTCTCTCATATAGTTTTCAACTATATCTGGTACTGCTAAATAAAATGGATTTGAAACCTCTCTCCCTTGGAAATAGATATCAGGGTTTTGGGCTGTTCCTCTAGCTACTGGATGTTCAGGATTTATAGCTCTATCCCTAAATTGTCTTATAGCTTCATAATCTACAAGTTTACTAAGTTCTTCATACTCTATAGTCTCTATTTTTTGATATTCATGTGAGGTTCTAAATCCATCAAAAAAATGTAAAAATGGAACTCTTGATTTTATAGCACTTAAATGTGCTATGCATCCCAAATCCATGGCTTCTTGAACACTAGAAGATGCTAAAAACGCAAATCCTGTTTGTCTTGTAGCCATAACATCCTGATGGTCTCCAAAAATTGATAACGCATGTGTTGCAATAGCACGTGCAGTTACATGGAATACCCCAGGAAGATGCTCTCCAGCAATTTTATACATATTAGGTATCATTAATAGTAGACCTTGTGATGCCGTATATGTAGTTGTTAACGCGCCTGCTTGTAATGAACCATGAACAGCACCAGCAGCTCCTGCTTCTGATTGCATTTCAACAACTTTAACTGATTGACCAAATATATTTTTTTTACCATGTGCTGACCATTCATCCACACCTTCCGCCATGGGAGTTGATGGAGTTATTGGGTAAATGGCCGCCACATCTGTAAATGCATAGGATGCATAAGCTGCAGCTTGATTTCCGTCCATAGTCTGCATATTTTTCTTCATAAAATTAATCCTCCTAATCTCTTTAGTGTATCATTCATTCTTTCTTCTAATTTATTATTTGATACTAGAGGATTCTCATACATAAAAATTAAAAATAATGTAAAATCTTATTTCAAATTACTTTATTATTTAGATTACTTTATAATACTTCATAAATATATTTGAAACTTTAGTTAAAAATAATAGTACTTCTATAACCAGTTATTCATTATCAATTGATAAAAAGGAGGAATTTCATTTGAACGCTAAAGTAAAAGTTGCAAAACAGGAAGATTCCATAGCATTAGAAGCTGATGCTCTCCACTTGAAAGTAGATATCTATACTTCTCTTGGTGTTGGTAGTGGACTACTTCTTATATGGATTACAGGTTTAACCTTCCTAGACCCAATAGTTGCTATAGTAGTTGCATTGTTTATTCTAAAAGAAGCCCATGATATTTGTGATAACATAGAAAATGAATTGGAGAGCTCATTAAGAAATACCCATGTTATGATTCACATAGAATCCTGCACAAGAGAATGTAATTTAGAAGGATGTAATAATAGGCAATTTTATAAAAATAATTAAAAATATATAACGTGACGAAACATGGTAATATATCTGGTGGTATAAGTTAAATTTCGGGCATGAATATCTATAAAAAAACCACAGCATAACACTGCGGTTTTTTTATGTATTAATTATTCTACTGAGTTTAAAGCATTTACTAATCTATCAAGATCTAATGCGTGAACCTGTGCTGCCTGCTCAAGTGTTTCTGCTTGAGATGAAGGACAACCAACACATCCCATACCAAAGCTCATTAAAACTTCGGCATACTTTGTATTTATTCTGATTATTTCCCCTATTGTCATATCCTTTGTTATCTTTGCCATATTCTATACCTCGCTTCATTATTATTTATTGTATATTTTTATTATATACTAATTATATATTTTTATTATATTGCAATTCTTTATTAAGTGCAACAAAGCACTTTTTAGTTAAATAGTAACTTTTATGTTACTTTAACTTTAGAGGAAATCCACAAGAAACCAAGTAGACCTCATCACTTTGCAAACCAATATACTGATTTATACTTCCTAATATATCACTAAATATTCTTCCAAGCTTATACTCGGGCACTAAACTCCATCCAACTTCATTAGTTACAATTATCAAATTTTTATCTTCTTTTCTTGCTGCCTGTATCAGCTTTTCAATCTCACTCTTTACATAATTACTAAGCTTTTCTACATCTTCCGAACACATATTTTCAAAATCATAATTTTTATCAAACATCAAATTTGTAATCATAGTACCTATACATTCTAACATCACATATTTATGTTTGTCTTTTTCTAACATATAATTTAATTCTCTATAACCTTCAACTGTTCCCCACTTAGGGTTTCTTCTTATCTTGTGTTTTTCAATTCTTTTTTCCATTTCTTTATCTGTTACTATTGCTGTAGCAATATAAAGCACATCATCCGTATCTTCTAATAACTTCTCCGCAAAAGTACTTTTACCACTTCTACTTCCACCAGTTACTAATATTACTTTTCCCATTTTCATTCTCCTAACATATATATTGTCCTTAACACATAAACACCCACATCTTAAATTTAACTTATACGTAGGGACATATTACCAATATTGAAGTCACATTTAAATATTTTTTTATTAGTCTTAGCGAAAATTTGAGAAAAAATCTTAGAACTTTAGATATGTTTGAGGTACGAGTTTATCAAAGTTCTTTTATATTATGAAACTCCTCTTCCTTTCGTCAGAGGAGTAAGCGATTCGCACAAAATCATAGATTTTGGCTCTCTGCTTAAATTTGAGCCTTAGACTAATTAAAAATATTTAACGTGACGAAATACGGTAATATATCCCAGAGTATAAGTTAAATTTCGGGCGTGGTTATCCATATCAACCTAACATTATAGCAATTAAAATTAGTGTTAATATTTCTACTAACTCATTATTTGCCCCAAGAGTATCTCCAGTTAACCCATTAATTTTTATATTGCAATAAAAATTAAACAAGAAGCTTAGAGCTAATGCTGATATGGTCAGAATTATTACGTGCCTTGGATTCATTATTAATATTAAAATCCCTATGGTAATTACAATACCAATAACAAACTGCATTTTTCCAAAATTCCCTACAAAAAAGTTTCCTGTACCATTACTTTTTGCACTTTTGCCAACTGAAGCTAAAAATAGAATTGAAAGCCTGGCTATTATAGGTACTACGATTATTGCTATTGAAAAATTTGGAACTATAAATACCAAAAGTGTATACCTTAGGAGAAAATCTATTACTATTACAATACAAGCATAAGTTCCTATTCTACTATCTTTCATTATTTCAATTATCCTACCACTACCCTTAAATGCAAAAAATCCATCACAGGTATCCCCTAATCCGTCTATATGCATGGCACCTGTAACTATAACTCCAACTAGTAAAATAAGTACTATAGATGTGCTTACAGGCAAAACCTTTATAAGCATTTTATATATTAACCATTGTATAATACCCACTATAAACCCTATGATTGGAAGAAACACAGATCCTCTTCTAAAATTATGTTTCTCACAAGGTAAATTTATGTTAACTGGTATTCTAGTAAAAAACTGAAGCATCAATAAAAAGTTACATATAGTTTCTTTTATTACTAATAAAAATTTACATTTAGTCTTTTTCATTTAACTATGTACCTCTCTTGTAGTTGTTATATATTTATAGAGTTCTACACATGCGTAATACTATCTATGTAAAGATTATCATACTCATATTTAATTATAGTTATATCCCCAGTTTCAGAACCAAATTTCCAAAAAAAATCTAAGTTATCACCTAAAATATAACAGTATATAGATCTGATCACTCCTCCGTGAGTTACAATAAGCACATTTTCCTGATTTAGTTTTAATATATCATTCATAAATTCTTTTACTCTCTTATAAAGCTGTATATAGCTTTCCCCCCCCGGTGGAGAAAGTTTTTTCCAATCATCACACCACTGCTTACACTGACTAGGATAAAGTGTTTTTATCTGTTCGTAGCTCTTACCCTCAAACACTCCAAAGTTTGTCTCATTTATCCTTTTATCTTTAATAAAGTTATATTTTTTATCCCTCAACAATATTTTAGCTGTGTTTTCTGTTCTTTTTTTTTCACTTATGTATACACTACTAAAATTAACATCTTTAATAAGTTGCCTTGCTTTTTCTGCCTGTATTATTCCATTTTCCGTAAGCTCTACATCTAAACTTCCATAGTAGCATTTGTTCTTATTATATTCTGTTTCTCCATGCCTTACAAAATACAAATTCATGGCATATCTCCTTATTTGTAGAATTAGCTTATGTAATAAATATAATTTTAACCTATAGCTTAAATTATACAAGAAAAATTTATATTACTCAAACTTTATAAAGTGAAACTTGAATCAGATGGAATTTTGACACCACCTAATTCTTAGTTGAACGAATCCATGGACGTAGCCGCTCTTTACTCCCAGTTAAGCAGACATACAAAATCTGTGATTTTCATATGGTCGCTTACTCTGTGAGTACTCCTCTGACCATAGGAAGAGAAGTTTCATATAAAGATGGGAGTATTAGAGCGGGTAGTCATCGGATAAACATAGTTCTTGATTTTAGTCAGAGCTTATCTATGACCACAGGACAAATTACCGATTATTTCCAACAAATGAGGTGAAAATTTTTTTATTACAAAAATAAAAAACACCCGTTAACAATAAAATAACGGGTTGTCCTATTTTAATTTTATTTAAAATATCTGTTTAATAAACCTTTAAATGCAGCACCATGTCTTGCTTCATCTTTACACATTTCATGTACTGTATCATGTATTGCATCATAGTTTAGTTTCTTAGCTAATGTAGCTAAATCTTTTTTGCCTTGACAAGCTCCATGTTCTGCTTCTACTCTCACCTCTAAGTTTTTCTTTGTGTCAGCAGTTACAACTTCTCCAAGTAGTTCTGCAAACTTAGCTGCATGTTCAGCCTCTTCGAAAGCTATTCTCTTGTATGCTTCAGCTACTTCTGGATATCCTTCTCTATCTGCTTGACGGCTCATTGCAAGATACATTCCTACTTCTGTGCATTCACCTACAAAGTTTGCTTTTAATCCTTCTATTACTTGTGGATCTATATCTTTTGCTACTCCTATTTTATGTTCATCAGCCCAAGCTAACTCACCTTCAACTTTTTCTATAAACTTATCACTTGGAGCGTTACATTGTGGGCACTTCTCTGGTGCAGCTTCCCCTTCATGAACATATCCACATATTGTACAGACAAATTTTTTCATTTTTATTTCCTCCCCATTAAAATTAAAATTTTTAATTTTATTCACTAAATACCAGCCTACTAGAGCTCTCTAGCTTTACCTAAGTAAGTGCTCTTATACTCTGTATAACGGCTTCTGCCAACGAATTTGATTTAACTAATAGTGGGTTTCATAATCAAAATCCCATAAAAGTGGAATTTCACTTTATTTTTTTAAATATATGTAATACTCATTGACAATAATTATTATATAATACTTATTTGGTTTTTGCAAGTCATTTCCAAAAGTAATTTTCCTTATGAATTTAAAGCTCTACAAAAAATTCATTTAGAGCTAACTTGAGTATTAATTAAGCTATATGGCACGTATCAACCGTTAACTTATGATTTGTAGAAATGATAGTAAATGAATAAAAAAAAAGAACAGAAAACCTGTCCTTAAATAAATGAAAAACGAACATGAACTATTGTTAATTTCTTAACACTTACATATTCATTCTATCATAATATTATTAAAAATCAACAATTTTATTTCAAAAAATAAAAGAATACCAAGTATTTTAGTTACTTTTTTTTACATTTTTTTAAAAATAAGTTGCTTACTTTTTAACAATTACCATTTTCACAAAATATATTATTAAATTTTTTTAATAATATATTTTTCAGATTTAATTTTTATATTTTATTCAAAATGACTTATATGTGACTTATCTCAAATAAAACAAGATTTCCTATAAAATTACTTTTGACAATTAATAATTTTTATTATATAGTATAATTAATTATATAGTAAGGATGGTGTATATGAATAACTTATCTGGTATTTTTAGGGAAAAAAAGTTAAAGCTTACTCCTCAACGTATAGCTGTATATAAGTATTTACAATCAACATGCGAACACCCATCTGCCGAAACTATTTATAAAGCTCTTCAACCTGAATACCCTACTATGAGTTTAGCTACAGTGTATAAAGCTCTAAAAACTCTTGTAGAAGTAGATTTAATACAGGAGATTAATGTAGGTGAAGGCAATTTTAGATATGATGGCAATGTGCATCCTCATCCACATATTCAATGTTTAGATTGTGGTAGAGTTGAAGATATTATAGGAATAAACTTTTCTGATCTAAATGATAAAGTTAAAGATTTTACTGATTACGATATTTTAACTAGCAAAGTATATTTTTACGGCATATGTAAAACTTGTAAAGAAAGTGCTAATAATAACTAATTATATCACAAAAATAAAAGAGCAGTTAACAGCTCTTTTATTTATATGCATCATCTACAGCTTCCTCCCATTCTTTTTTAGTAATCTTTCCATTTATCATTTGCTCTAGTTTAGATGCTATACTACTTTTTAATCTTTCAGGCATATTATAAACAAAAATTACACTATCCTCTGTACTATTCTCAAGATGTTTTACAATACTAGTTTTAAGTTTGTCATTTATACTACTATTAGCTTTCTTGTTTCCAGATATAAATCCTTTCTTTACAAGCTTTTTTTGCAGTTCTTCTCCAAATATATATTTTATAAAATTACTTACTTCTTCTCCATTCTTATCATTTATATGAGTACAAATTATAGCATTACAAATAATAGGTACATTTATTCTCAATGCTGGGTTATCTACATTTTCTTCAATAATTTTTAAGTTATCACCTTTCAGACTATTGGCATAATATGATGAACAAACAATTAAGGGTATATCTCCTTTGACAAACTTATTTATGCTAGTTTCATTTCCGATTTCAAAAGTATTTTTATTGATACCAGCACCTTTTATCCAATCTCCGATGGTATCGAAAGCTTGCTGCATTTCCTTTAAAGATTTATAAGCATCTGCTCCGCTGTCGTATTTACTCTCAAGCTTTCTCATACTTACTCTATTTACAAATATATATGAAGACAATCCAATATTTACATCTAAGTCTTCCGTAAGCAGCACTGGAATACTAGAAGAGCTAACATTTATTTTCTTTAATACATCCTTCAAATCATTCATAGAAGATGGTATTTTTACATTTAATTTATCTAAAGCATTTTTATTATACAAAATTTCTATAGTATATGGTATCAGTGCCATTCCATAGTATTTATCTTCAACTCTGCCATAAGCACTAATTATTCTGTAATATTTATCATTTATTTTAGTATCCTCATAATAATTTCCCATATCACTGAGGAATCCTTTTCTGCTCAGTTTTAACATATTATTTCTTGAGGTGATTATTATATCATTTTCATTACTCTTCCCTATATCTTCTTCTATATTTCCACCTAATGCATTGGTAATATTAATTTTCGATTCTGGATTATCTTTTTTATATTCATCAGTTATAAACTTAATTATGCTTGTGGATTCTTTATCCTTAAGATCCATATATATATTTAATTGCTTGCCCTTTGCTGCCTCTTTATTCATGCCACAACCATTTATACTTGTAATAAACACTATTAACAGGAAAGTTATAAAGCTTTTTTTATAATAAAGCATATTTTTCTCCTTCCTTCATTTACTTATTTATGAATTCTATATAAAATAATTCTGAATTTATTTTGTGCATAATAATTAAATATATAATAGCTTCATATAATTAAGTGGGGGTGAAATGTATGAAATTTAGGGTAATATTTCTAAAGAAAAAATATATCTATTTTGTTTTATTGACATTTATTCTTATAATATTGTTGGTTATTTTACAACTTTCTAAAAGATATTCTTCAACCTTTAATAATGTTTCTGAAAATAAAATTATAAAGGCTGACTTTAACGGTGATGGAAAGGATGACACGTTATACGTAAGAAGAAATAATGATAAATATGACTTAGCCGTTAAGATTAAGGATAGAAACTTTCCCATTAATGCTGATAAAAGTTCTCCGCCTATAGGTCCATATTCCTCTTATTGGCCAATGAGAATTACTCTTATGGATGTGTCCAGAGATAAAATTCCTGAAATTTTTATACAATCTTCGAGTAAAGATAACTCTCTTCAACACATATTTATTTGGAATGATGGAAAATTTGAAAATATATTTTCTAATTCTAATAATATACTAGGTTTTATAGATTGTAAAAATAATAAAACTCCAAAGGTCATCTCTGGGAAGCTACAAAATGATACCATGTGGTTATCAAACTATATATTTTTAAATTATAAATTTAAAAATTATAACTATAATAGTACAAATACCTTTATGGGAAAGGATAGCATATGCAGCTTTATAAAGTTTATTCAAGGTCTACCACATAGCGAGGAATATAAACCAACAGATATATTTTCTCCTAATATATCTAGTAAAAATTTATCTATAATAGGTAAATTGTCTGGAGAGAATAATACTTACTCATTTCAGGATGCACTATTTATGGAGAACAAATGTAACGAAAATGGAGATGTAACAGAAGTGCTTTGGACATTAAATTTTAGAGGTATATCTAATACTGATAAAAACATAGTAAAAAATTATGTGCTAAATCTTTTGTTAACACCAGATGAAAATACCAAAGATAACTACTATTTTAAAATTTCATCCATATCATTAAAGTAAAAAGGGACCGTTTTACGGTCCCAAGGGGGATGGGGGGTTATTGTATCAAGTAAAGGTTTTATTACTTGATACTTTTAGGAGATCATATCTCCAAATTACATTATTTATATTATCCCGTTATCTACAACTTATACATATAAAAATAAAATTTTTAATATATTTTATATAATTCCTGTATTTCTTGCTTTATTTCTTCTCTCAACTCCTGAGGTTCAATAACTTCTACACCTTTTCCAAATCCCATAATCCATCTCTTTACCTCAGAAATATCATCTAAATACATATTAAGTATAATAAATTCGTCTCTATGATTTTCTACCTGTTGGCTAGCGTGCCAATTTACATCCTTAATCATTTCAAATATTTCTTTATTAAATTTTATACTAACTTTGGTCTTTTCTCCCCTAAATACTCCCCAATGGTCTTTGAAATAGTCTCTTAATAAAAATGTATGTGGCCTCATATATATTTCATCAGTTATCTTTATACTTCTAATTCTCGACAGCCTAAAAGCATCCACTTGGTTGCTCATATGACAATAACCAATTATATGCCATGCTCCTTCTTTAAATATTAAGTTATATGGATCTACCTTTTTCACTGTTAAATTATTCTTATTTATAGAATAATAGTTTATACTTATAGTTCTTCCCCTACTCATAGCATAATTAATTTTAGATATTTTGTCATCCAGGTTTTGCAAATTTCCAATTTCGTCTATATTAAAATTTCCATTATAATTTAAACTCTTTAGACTAGTATCATTATTCATACACAAGCTCTTTATCTTTCCTACTGCTCTTTGTAAATCTTTTTCTTGTATAAACCCATTTTCTTCAGTAAGAATTCTAGTAGCCATTAGTAATGATTGCAATTCTTCCTCAGTAAGTTTTGATGGTTTCATATAAAATTCCTCATCCATATAGAAACCACCGTATCTTCCTTTCTTTGTATGAACAGGTATGTTAGCCTTATTTAAACTATTTACATATCTATATATAGTTTTTTTATCAACTTCTAAAGTTTCTGCTAATTCAGATGCAGTAGTTAATCCTTTATATTGCAGCGTAATTATCATTTCTAGCAGGTGAGAAATTTTAGACATATTATTTTACCCCCATTGCACTTAAAACTACTCTTTATTTATATCGTCAGCTTTTATATTTTTTTTAGTAATTTTATATAAATTAAAAAATGTATTATATTCCTGTTACATAAAGATTATTACTTAAAGCTAATAAAATTTTTTCCGTTTTAGTATCAATTAATATATGGTTGAATAGTATATACTATAAAACTTAAGATAAGCGAAGTTAAATACAAAAGAAGCATATAAAAAACTAAGGATATAAAGTAATAAAATTCAAATAAAACCAAGGCCCAGGAGGGAGGTATAATTATGTTAAACAGTTCTCAATTATTAAGATTAATAGCTATAGTAGCAATATTACTTCTAGTATTTGGTAGAGATTGTGGTGCTCGCCGTGCTATACTTGTAGTTCTTGCTGTAATTATAGTTTGCGGTGCTTGCGTTTCTGGTTACGGTGCTGCTGCTCCAATAGCAACAGGTGCTGCTTACGGTGCTGGTTACGGTGCTCCAATGGCAGGTGCTGGTTACGGTGCTGGTTACGGTGCTGGTTACGACGGATTCTAATACCAAATAATAGCTTACGAATAAAAAAAGCCTTATTACTAAATTACAGTGGCAAATCCTGAAAAGCTGAATAGTATATAGTAGAAGCACTTAAAGATAAATAAAATTTATCAACGTAGGATTAGCAACAGTTTAAACAAAGGATATAAAGTAATAAGACTAAAATAAAACCATAGCCCAGAGAGGGGGGTAAGCGTATGTTAAATAGTGGTCAATTGCTAAGATTAATCGCTGTAATAGCTGTATTATTACTTGTTTGGGGTAGAGACGTTGGTGCTTGCCGTGCTATACTTGTATTCCTTGCTGTAATTATAGTTTGCGGTTGCGTAAATGGTTATACTGCTCCACCAATTGCTCCAGTAGCTACTGCACCATATTATGGTGGAAGATGTCACTGCTAATTTCACCTTAATATTATAACAGCTTAATCTTACAAATTATTTTTAATAGTGTGAAATTTCACAAAAGTGAATAGTGTACACACTATGAAAAACAAATAGAAAAAATATCTAAAAAAACTCCAGTAAGGAATAACTTTCCAACAAAGGGTATAAAGTAATAAGATTAAAATAAAACCACAGCCCAGAAAGGGGGGTATAAAATGTTATCTAGCGGACAACTTTTAACATTAGTATCTATTATAGCATTATTCCTATTAATATTCGGTAGAGATGTAGGAGCTCGTCGTGCTATACTAATCGTATTTGCTGTTCTAATAGTTTGTGGTGCTTGCCATTATGCAACTCCTGCTCCAGTTGCACCAATTGCACCATATAGATACCACTGCTAATACAAGAACTAAAGTGGGAGAGCTTCATAAGCTCTCCTTTATATAAAGGAGTGATATGATGGGAAAACATCATCGTGACCGTGATCGTGATTATGATTATGAATATAACATGAGAGATCCTCGCGATATGGGAGACTCCCGCATGAGAGACCCTCGTGCAAGAGATCCTCGAATGGGCGATCCTCGAATGGGCGATCCTCGAATGAATGCTCCTCGTGGTAATGCTGGTAATGCTGGTAATGCTAATAATGTAGTGAATGCTGCAGGTAATACAATAAGAAACATTGCTAGTAGTATTAACTTTGCTGAGTTGTTAAGAGGTATCGACATAAATCAAATTATATCATTGGTTACTACTTTAGCCGGTGTAAATAATATGACTACTAATCAACTAGGTTCTATGTTAAGAAACCTAGATTTAAGCGAAATAAATAAAGCTCCAGCTTCAGGCAATTTAAGCCCTGATGAAATGAAAAATCAACTTTCAGCTTTAGCAGATAAATTAGACCAAATGGGAAATGGAACAGTACCTGAAGAGTTATTAAAATCAATAAAATCCTTACAACAATCACCTGAACTTATGAATATGTTCACTAGCTTTTTCAACTCCAGTATACCTAAGCAAAATAAAGATTAGAAAGTTGTTTCTTATCCATACAAAAAAGACATGTCTTAATGGACATGTCTTTCTCATTCTATATTATATTTAAAATTTTACTATACCTAACTTTTCAAGCAACAAAGCTAAGGTAGTGATGGAATTAAAGGTAAAATGGTTGAAAACTGAATACCAGTAGCCTTTTTTATGGATTAGGTAACAGTTGTATAATCCTATAAATAATAATACTGGAAAGGCTCTTAAGTTAAAATGAACAAATGCAAAGGTTATACTGCTTAATATAGCTGATAGATACACTCCTATTCTAGGTTTAAATATCCTTTCAAATAGTAACCACCTGAACACAAATTCTTCAAGAACTGGTGCAAAAATCGTAACTACAGGAATTACTAATAAGAATGCTTTTAGGGGCATATCTGTCATTATAGTAACTATCTCTTGTTGTTGTACTTGAATATTAAATTTTGTAATCACTGAAGTTTCAACAATAGACATTAAAATTATTATAATGTAAGATATAAACACAAATATAATAGCATAAATAATATTGAATTTTTTTAGACTAAAGTTATACCTATCATAATCTCCTGCAATTCTGTTACTTATACTATCTCCACTGTAACTTATGCCATACTGTAATGCCTGGTTATTTCTTGAAAAGTTACTTATACACCCCGATAACCTTATATATCTAATATTTAATAATACAAAGATAAAAGGAATTAAGTTTTGAGTAATTAGAGAAAGAATTATATATATTATACTAATTAATATTAACAGTATATAACTTCTATCTCTTTCCTTCCAAAATCTCCAAAATAGTAATAATGGAGGCATATAAACAAATAAAAATACAAGAGCATCTTTTAAAATATCAATTCCAGTCATTTAGGTTTCTCCTTGTTTACAGTTTTATCCATTAAACTACTAGCCCTAAGACTCTCGCTTTTACAAGCTGAGAGTTAAGGGCTGGTACACGCTGGATTGGTTCAACTTAACTATTCAAGGTTTGTTCAATAACATCTAATAGCTCCTCTTTTCCATATTTTTTAAGAGAAGAAAATGTTAATAACTGATCTTCTGGATCTATATTAAGGGTTTCTCGTATTACTTTTAAATTCCTTTGTAACTCATTCTTTGTTAACTTATCAATTTTAGTAGCTACTATAACAGTTCTATAGTTATAGTATTTTATCCAATTATACATAGTTACATCATCTGCTGTAGGTTTATGTCTGCAGTCCACAAGAAGGATTATTTTTTTCAGCTGTTCCCTTTTCAATAGATATGTTTCTATTACCTTTCCCCAGCTTTCTTTTTCTACTTTTGAAACCTTCGCATATCCATACCCAGGTAAATCAACAAAATAAAAGCCATTGTTAATTAAAAAAAAGTTCACTAATCTTGTTTTTCCCGGAGTCCCACTAACCTTAACTAACTTTCTTCTGTTGGTCAAGGTATTAATTAAAGATGACTTTCCTACATTGGATCTTCCTACAAAAGCTATTTCATCTCTATTATCAGTAGGGTATTGCGAGGCAACCACTGCTGAGGTTATAAATTCTGCTTGTTTTATTTCCATAAATTCATCTCCATCTAATCTTCTTTCACTAAAGCGTTTTGTAAAACTATATCTATGTTATCAGCCATTATATACTTTATTTTATTTTTTACCATCTTTGGTATCTTAAATAAATCCTTTTCGTTATCTTTTGGCATAATTACTGTATCAATACCAGCTCTGTAAGCTGCAAGACTTTTCTCTTTTAATCCACCAATAGGTAAAACCCTTCCAGTTAAAGTTATTTCTCCTGTCATAGCTACACTTCTCTTTACTTTTTTGTCACTTAAAGCTGATATCATAGCAGTTATCATAGTAACTCCAGCTGATGGACCGTCTTTTGGAACAGCTCCCTCAGGTACATGTATATGTAAATCCTTGTTCTTATAGAACTCTCCTTCTATTCCATATTTGCTGGCATTAGCTCTCACATAACTATATCCTGCTCTAGCAGATTCCTTCATAACATCTCCTAGTTGACCTGTTAACTCTAATTTTCCTGTTCCAGGCATAACAGTTACTTCTACCGGCAATGTATCTCCACCGTATCCAGTCCATGCCATACCCATTACTACACCAACTTTATCTTCTTCATTTGCAGTATCATAACTAAATACTTCTGGTCCCAAATAAGCTTTAATTTTATTAGGTGTAATAACAACCTTTTCCTTATCCTTTTCAAGCATTTCAGCTATAGATTTTCTTATGATGGATGCTATCTTTCGCTCAAGGTTTCTAACACCTGATTCTCTTGTATATCTATCTATTATGTAATATATAGAAGCATCAGAAAACTTAATTTTATCTTCATCTATTTCATGCTCTTTGAGTTTCTTTGGAACAAAATGATCTTTCGCTATATGAAACTTTTCTTCACTTGTATATCCAGAAACCTCTATAACCTCCATCCTGTCAAGTAGAGGTCTTGGTATGGTTTCTAAACTGTTAGCAGTTGTTATAAACATTACATTAGATAAGTCAAATTCTAATTCTAGATAGTGATCTCTAAAAGTATTATTTTGCTCTGCATCTAACACTTCTAATAATGCATCTGCTGGATCACCCCTAAAATCATTACTCATTTTATCTATTTCATCTAATAAGAACAAAGGGTTTTTAGATTTTGCTTGTTTCATTCCATATATTATTCTTCCTGGAATTGCTCCAATGTAAGTTTTTCTATGCCCTCTTATTTCAGCCTCATCTCTTACACCACCTAAGGACATTCGTACAAACTTTCTATTTAGAGCATTTGCTATAGATCTAACTATTGATGTTTTACCAACTCCTGGAGGTCCTACAAGACATAATATAGGCCCTTTCAATGATTTGCTTACTTTTCTAACTGCTAGATATTCTATTATTCTGTCTTTTACATCTTCAAGTCCATAATGTTCTTTCTCTAAGATCTGTCTAGCTTTCTTTATATCTAAATTATCTTCAGTTTCAACATTCCAAGGTAAGCTTAATATCCAATCTAAATAAGATCTTATTACTCCTCCCTCAGAAGAATAAGCTCCACTATTTTTTAGCCTATCTAGCTCATATAAAGCCTTTTCTTTTACTTGCTTAGGAAGTTTTAGCTTATTTATTTTATTCTTATATTTAGTTATTTCCTTTTTATCTTCATCATCTTCTCCAAGCTCTTCTTGTATAGCCTTTAACTGCTCTCTTAAATAGTATTCTTTTTGTACTTTATCTATTTTATTTTTTACTTTTACCCCTATTTTTCTTTCTAATTTTAGTATATCTATCTCATTTACTAATATATCAAGGAGTTTTTGTAATCTATCTTGAACATTATTCATATCCAAAAGTTCTTGTTTACTTTCCTGTTTTAGCATTAAATATGAGCTTACAATGTCTGCTAGTCTTCCTGGGCTCTCTATTTCTTCTAGTGTTACTAATGTTTCTACTGGTATATTCCCTGATAATTTTATATAATCATCGAAACTTTTTCTTACCGAGCGAACCAAAGCTTCACATTTTTTATCTTCAATAGTTTCTTCATCTTCTAAAATTTCAACCTCTACTTTAAAAAAAGGTTCCTTGTCAAGGTAATTATTTAATCTTGCCCTACTTTTTCCTTCAACTAATACACGAACAGTATCACCTGGCAACTTTAGTATTTGCTTTATATTACAAATAGTTCCCATTTCATAAATATCATCTTCATCTGGTTCTTCTATTTTGGCATCTTTTTGTGCTGATAAGAATACTATTTGATCTTCAATCATAGCTTCTTCAAGTGCAAGAATAGATTTTTCTCTTCCTACATCAAAATGTAGAACCATGTATGGAAATATAGTAATACCTCTCAAGGGAATTAGAGGAAGAACTTTTAAATTTTTGTCCATATTTCTCCCCTCACTTCAAACAAATTTAGTATGTTAAATTTAATTTATATATAGTTAGACTAATATATTATAACCATAAAACATGTTTTTTTCAATTATTCAATAAAAATTACCATATTTTTTTGCATTTACATAACTTATCTCCTGTTTTATATAAAACAGGAGATAAGTTATAATTTACATATTGAACTTAACCCTCTATTGATTCAGCTGATAACACATTTATATTGCTTTTAATATTAATGGATGTATTTTCCATAATTTCTTTTAATATTGAGATATCAATTACCTCCTGTATATTTTCAACAGCTACAACTTTAATGTCTTGTAAGTTTACAAAACTATCCTGCCAATTTTCTTTAGGAATTATTACAGTTTTTGCTCCTGCTTTTTTAGCAGCTTGAATTTTTGCAGTCACTCCACCTATTGGTTTTACTTCTCCATGTATAGATATCTCTCCTGTCATTGCTATTTCATTATTAACAGGAACATTATTTATAGCACTATATACCGCTGTAGCAATACTTATTCCTGCAGAAGGACCATCTACTGGAGCCCCACCTGAAAAATTTATATGTATATCGTAGCCATCACAATCTAAATCAAAAATTCTTTCAATTACCGTTATAACATTCTCCACAGAACATCTAGCAGTGCTTTTTCTCTTCATTTTCCTATCTCTAGCATTTATTTCTTCTTCTTCTATTATTCCAGTAATCTTCAATATTCCTTTTCGCAATGTAACTTTCTTTGCTGTAGCCTCTACAGACATGACAGCTCCAATGTTAGCTCCATATACAGCTAACCCATTAACATATCCAACAGTTGGTTTATCTATTATTTTTTTATCTGGTCTTGGTGAATATTGTCCATTTTCAATTACCCATTCTATATCACTTACTGCAATTGTTTTTCTGTCTTCGTTTAACGCCGTACCTGATGCAAGTTGAATTAAATTTACAACATCTCTACCATTTTGAGCATACTTTCCGATCAACTCACTAGCTTTATCATCTATTAAAAATCCAATTTTACTGACAGCATTTTTTGCTATAACCTCTATTTCAACCTGAAGCAAAGGTCTAAAAAATATTTCTACACACCTAGATCTTAGTGCAGGAGTAATTTCTTCTGGATTTCTAGTAGTTGCTCCCACTAATCTAAAATCTGCTGGTAATCCGTTATCAAATATATCTTTTATGTAGGATGGCATGTTGTCATCTGAAGAATTATAGTATGCGCTATCTAAGAACACTTTTCTATCCTCTAGTACTTTAAGCAATTTATTCATTTCTATAGGATGTAATTCCCCAATTTCATCAATGAATAAAATACCTCCGTGTGCTTTCGTAACAGCACCCGGTTTAGGTTGTGGTATTCCTGCAACTCCTAAAGGGCCTGCACCTTGGTATATAGGATCATGCACAGATCCAATTAGTGGGTCAGCTATTCCTCTATCATCAAATCTTACAGTAGTAGCATCAATTTCTACAAACTTTGATTTTTCATTAAAGGGTGAATAGTCTTTTTTCTTTGCATAGTCTAAAACTAATCTGGCAGCTGCAGTTTTTCCGATACCTGGAGGACCATATATAATTACATGTTGTGGGTTAGGTCCACATAGTGCTGCTTGAAGAGCTTTTATACCTTTCTCTTGACCGATTATTTCGTCAAAAGATGATGGCCTGCTTTTTTCTGTAAGTGGCTCTGTTAAGTTTATATCTCTTAACTTTTTTAAGTTCTCCATCTCTTTCCTGTTCTCTTTATCAATAACAATTCTTTTAGATTGCTGTCCTTTTAGTGCATTAAAAAAGTAAAGCCCCATAATTATAGTAAATATCAGTTGGATACTCATTAAAATATAAGTCATATTATAAAACTCCCTCCAAAATTCCCAGTAAATTTTAATAATATTTTGTTATTATTATGTGCATCTTTTCTTTAGTATATTCTATATTAAATTAATTAAAGGAATTTACTGGAGGAAATAAAGAGAGTACTGTATATCACAGTACTCTCTAAACTATGCTGTTTCTGGCCCTTTTCTGTTTCTTGTCTTTTTTACTTTTATAGGTGTTCTTTTACCATCTTCAGCATTAATGAGTTCAGGTTGTTTTGTTGTAATAGTTTCCTTGTTTACAACTACCTTAGCTATCTCTTCTCTTGAAGGTATGTCAAACATTACGTTTTTCATTGTATCTTCAATGATAGCTCTAAGCCCTCTTGCACCAGTGTTCCTCTTTAAAGCTTCCGCAGCTATAGCCTCTAATGCTTCATCTAAAAATTCAAGTTCAACGTTATCTAGCTCAAAAAGCTTTTTATATTGTTTAACAAGTGCATTTTTAGGTTCTTTTAATATACTAATTAATGCTTTTTCATCTAGAGCCTCAAGAGTTACAACTATTGGCAACCTTCCCACAAATTCAGGAATAAGCCCGAACTTTAATAAATCTCCAGGCATAATGTCTTGTAGAAGTCTTCCAATATCCTTTTCTTTTTTAGATTGTATATCTGCACCAAATCCTAATGTGCTAACTCTTGTTCTATTTTCAATTATCTTATCTATTCCATCAAAGGCGCCACCACAAATAAACAATATATTAGTAGTGTTTATTTGTATAAATTCCTGATGAGGATGTTTTCTTCCTCCCTGTGGTGGCACTGAAGCTACTGTACCTTCAAGTATTTTTAATAATGCTTGTTGTACCCCTTCTCCAGAAACGTCTCTTGTTATTGATGGATTTTCTGATTTTCTAGCTATCTTATCAATTTCATCAATATATACTATTCCTCTTTCAGCTTTTTCTATATCATAATCAGCATTTTGAATAAGTTTTAATAGTATATTTTCAACATCTTCGCCCACATAACCTGCTTCTGTTAAAGTTGTAGCATCTGCAATAGCAAATGGAACATTTAAAAATTTAGCTAAGGTTTGAGCTAAAAGGGTTTTTCCTGATCCTGTAGGTCCTAAAAGAAGTATATTACTTTTTTGAAGTTCTACATCATCACTATTTGCATTTGAATTAATTCTTTTGTAGTGATTATATACTGCTACAGATAAGGATTTTTTTGCATCGTCTTGACCTATTACATATTGATCAAGATAATTTTTTATTTCTATAGGCTTAGGAAGAGAACTCATATCTACCTGAACATCCTCTTCAAACTCATCACTTATTATTTCTGAACAAAGTTCTATACATTCATCACAAATATATACTCCAGGACCTGCAATCAATCTTCTAACCTGATCCTGTGTCTTGCCGCAGAATGAACATTTAAGTTGTTTTTTTTCATCAATTTTGGCCATTTTTACACCTCACCTAAAGGTTATTTCCTCTTTATAATAACTTCATCTACTAACCCATAATTCTTAGCTTCTTCTGCTGACATAAAGTTATCTCGTTCTGTATCCGCTTCAACTTTTTCAAGTGGCTGACCAGTTCTTTCACTCAATATAGTATTTAACTTTTTCTTGATTTTTAGTATTCTTTCTGCATGGATTCCTATATCTGTTGCTTGACCTTGGAATCCACCCAATGGTTGATGTATCATTATTTCTGCATTTGGCAGTGCGAATCTTTTTCCTTTTGCTCCTGCTGCAAGCAAGAATGCTCCCATAGAAGCTGCCATACCAACACAGATTGTAGACACATCTGGTTTAATATGCTGCATAGTATCATAAATAGCCATTCCTGATGTAATAGATCCTCCTGGGCTATTTATGTATAGAGATATATCTTTATCAGGATCTTCTGCTTCTAAAAACAATAGTTGTGCTACTACAAGACTTGCAGTAACATCATTAACCTCTTCACTTAACATTATTATTCTATCTTTTAAAAGTCTAGAATAAATATCATAAGATCTTTCTCCTCTATTAGTCTGCTCAACAACTATTGGTACTAAACCCATAAATCTCTCCTCCTTTAAATAATCATACTAGATGATTTTACCCATTTTTAAATTATTTATATCAACCTATAAAGGATGAAAATTAATTATTATTAGTTAAAATT
The DNA here is from genome assembly GCF_014231265.1 of Clostridium sp. DJ247. NCBI lineage: Bacteria > Bacillati > Bacillota > Clostridia > Eubacteriales > Clostridiaceae > Clostridium > Clostridium sp. DJ247. Next base: position 83,191 of record NZ_JABAIW010000009.1, read on the forward strand.
AATTGCCAGAAAGAATCCTGGCAATTAACCACCTAAATTTATAATACTATGCTACAGCTTTACTACTATCTACAAGCAACTTTATAACTTTTTCGTTAACCACATCTACCTTGATATAATTCTTTTGAGTATCAAGGATTAGCTTAGCAGTTTTTTCAACTTCTTTGCTTCCGTATTGTTTTGCCATTTCTGTTGCTCTTTCTAAAAGTTCTTCATCTGTTACGTCTATATTTTCAACTTTTGCTATTTCTTCAATGACTAAATCAGTCTTTACTCTTTTTTCTGCTGTTTCTCTCATATATTCTTTAACTTTTTCTTCAGTATTATTTGTATATTGGTAATAAGTTTCAAGATCTAATCCTTGATATTTTAATCTCATTTCTAGATCTTTAAGCATATTATCTATTTCTTTATCAATCATAACAGCTGGAATATCTATTTTAGCGTTTGAACAAACAGTATCAATAACCGCTTCTTCATATTCTCTCTTTATTCTTAATTCATTAGCCTCTTCCATTTTTTTCTTTATATCTGCTTTAACTTCATCTAAAGTATCAAATTCAGAAACTTCTTTTGCAAAGTCATCATCTAATGCTGGTAGTTCTTTAACTTTGATATCTTTAATTGTAACCTTAAATAAAGCTTCTTTACCATTTAATTCTTCTTTACCATATTCTTGTGGGAAAGTAACTATAACATCTTTCTCATGGTTTTTCTTTAATCCTATTAATTGATTTTCAAAGTTATCTATAAATGAACCTGAGCCTATTTCTAGCTCATAATCCTTTCCTTCTCCACCTTCAAAAGCTTCATCGCCAACAAAACCTTTAAAATCTATTACAGCAATATCACCTTTCTCAACTGTTCCTTCTTCTTTTACTTCAACTCTAGCATTTTTTTGTTGCATTGCTTTTAATTCGTTTTCTATTTCTTCTTCTTTTACTTCATATACTGGTTTCTTTACTTCTAATTCTTTATAATCTCCAAGTTGTACTTCCGGCATTACAGTAATTTTTGCAGTATATACAAAATCTTTTCCTTCTCCTATTTCCACTATGTCAATTTCAGGATAATCAACAGGTTTTATATTATGTTCTTTTATAACTTCTGGATATGTACTATCACAGCAGAAATTTATAGCATCTTCATAAAATACTCCTTCACCATAATACTTCTTTATGATATTCATAGGAGCTTTACCTTTTCTAAATCCTGGTATGTTAAACTTTTTAGCATTTTTAGCAAATGCTTTTTTCATTGCCTCATTAAACTTTTCTGCTTCTACAGTTATTTCTAATTTTAAAACATTGTTTTCTATTTTTTCAATTTTAGCGTTCATTACATTATTCCTCCTAATTATCTACGCACTTATGTTAACCATAATATTATAACATATATTTAAAAGTATTAATATATGCCAATGTATATCCATATATCGATATAACTTATATGGTTATACGACTACAAATTCTTGTATTAATAATTATATACCAAAAAACATAATTTTTACAATTATTTTTTGTTTTTATGATAACTACACAACATTTCTTTAGATTTAATAATTTCATTAAAATTTAAATAGTTATCACTATAAACTTCTATGATTCCTATTCCATTATAACCTATTTCCTTTAATTTACAAAACATTTTTTTATAGTCCACTTCTCCCTTGCCAGGTAGTAGACATGAATTATTCATATCCCTGTCATTTATATGAAAATTAACCATACTTTTTCCCATTAAGTTTATGTATTTTTCAGGATCTATGTTAGCCTTATAAGCCTGCTTTATATCTAAAGTAAAATGCAAAGGATATTTACATTTTTCCTTTATGCTATATAAGAAGTTCAAATCAGAAGACATGCACCATGACACATTTTCTTGTGCCAACACTACATTTTCTTCCATAGCAGTATAAATTAGTTTATTGTATATATCTATTATATGATCTATGTTAACAAATTTTAAATCTTGAAACCTCATACCATGAAAAGTGTAGCATTTAGCTCCAAGTATTCTAGCCGCTTTACAAACCTGCTTAAAGTATACAAACATATCATCTCTTCTTCTCTTATAACTATCAAATAGAAAAGGTTCAAAAGATGATGAAAAACCATGAACAGAGTTAATGTTAAAACCATGTTTATGTTTTTCTTCAAGGAGCTTCATTATAAAATCTTCTTGATATTCCCTTTGACTATTTAAAAATATTTCTCCAGCTTCAAAACCTAAACTCTTAATTAATCCAATACTATCTTCTGTATTTACATTAGGATAAAAACTAGCTGATGACAACCCTATTTCCATTAAACCCTCCAAAATCTACGTTTATATTACACATCAATCTCATAGCTAACTGTCACTTACACTGCCGTCTGATTTTAAGAACACAGTTTTACCATCCTCAATGACTGTAATACCTTTATCTGTTAGCTTATCTAATTTTAAATCTTCTCCTTGAATTTCCTGTATGAAAGTGTGTGTTTTACTACTAGTATTTTCAATCCACACATATTTAGACGTCTTACCAATCCATGGCAGTTGGCTTATATAAGCAATGTTATCTTCATCAATAAATCTCGGAGATAAACACCATATGTAGCTAGGTTGATTAGATAAATGTTGACTTTTTGTTATAACTGACCCATCTGTTGCTACATATTTTGGATTAGTTATATCTTCGCTTTTCCCACTGATATCTAACAGTATAATTTTTTGAACTTTATCATCAAATATAACAATTTTTTTACCTGATGGACTTATACTATAATCCACATTACTTTCAGCTGGTGATATATATTTAAATATCTTATCGTTATTCTTAGTGTCGTAAACTGCTTTTATATTATCTCCATTACTTAACTGTATAGGATATTCCTCTAGTTTCTCTTCTTTATTTTTTTCTGCTAAGGATGAGTCTGTGTTATTTGAACTTTTTTTCTGATCTTTAGAAACTACTACATCATTTTTTGCATTACCTGCCTCTTGGTTTGTATGCTTAAATATTTTCTTAATGTTAACTGTATTCCCAAATGGCCCTTTCATATAGACAGCCATAGAAATAACTATTCCAATGGTTAAAATAATAATAACTATTATATTTTGTTTTCTTCTTTTCATTTTCTTTTCATAATTCTTGCTAAATATGCTTGGCTTTACCAATATTAATTCCTCCTAAGCAGTTCTTAATATTATATGAAAACTGGTTACAATTATTGATTTATAAAAATTGAAATCTTTAATTTATTTTAGTGCTATTTTTCAGCAATTCATAAATATTATAACTCAAAACTATAAAAAATAGTAATAATTTTTTGTTAATCTTAACTTGACAAACCCTAGTATTAATGTATAAAGTAAAAGAGTTACTCTTCATTAATCAATGAAGAGTAACTTTTTTATTTTAGGTATTCATACATAGTTTTATACTCTACTTCTTTATTCTTTATTTTAACGTCTATTGCAGTTAAAAATACTCTTGCAGTATCTACACATGTGAAAACCGGCACTTTGTATTCTGCAGCCTTTCTTCTTAGCTTAAATCCCTTACTATCAAGGTTATTTCCTTTTGTAGGTGTATTTATAACTAATTTTATAGAACCATTTGTTATCATATCTGGCATATCATCCATAGCCACAACTTTACAGGTTACTCCATTTTCACTTAAATACTTGCCTGTACCTTCTGAAGCATATATATCAAATCCTAACTTCATATATTCTTTTGTTATATATAATCCTTCTTCTTTGTCCACATCCTTAAGTGACACATATAAATTACCTGATGTAACTATATTTATTCCGGCAGCATTAAAGCCCTTAAATATGGCCTTATCTAATTCCTTATCTACACCTAGAACTTCACCAGTTGACTTCATTTCTGGTCCAAGATAAGTATCCACATCCGCTAATTTTTCCCCTGAAAATACAGGAACTTTTACAGCAAATAAATTCTTTTTCTCCATCAATCCTATACCATAATCAAGGTCTTTTAGTTTTTTACCTAGCATCAATTCTACTGCTATCTTTACCATTGGAACGCCTGTTACTTTACTTAGTATAGGTACTGTTCTTGATGCTCTTGGATTTACTTCTATTACATATACATTATTTCCATCAAACACATATTGTATATTTATAAGTCCGACTACATTCAAGCCCTTAACTATATTTTTAGTATAGTTAACAAGGGTTTTTACTGTTTCTTCATTTAAACTTACATAAGGATATACGGTTATGCTATCTCCAGAGTGAACTCCCGTTCTTTCTATATGCTCCATTATGCCTGGTATTAATATATCTTCACCATCTGCTATAGCATCAACTTCTATTTCTGTACCTCTTATATATCTATCTATTAGTATTGGATGTTCATTAGATAGTTGAACTGCTTCATTCATATATTTTGTAAGCCCTACCTTGTCATAAACAACTTCCATAGCACGTCCCCCTATTACATAAGAAGGTCTTACTACTACTGGATATCCTAACTGCTCTACTGCTTCGTAGGATTCTTCTATACTTGTAACTGCCACTCCTTTAGGACATGGTATATCTAGCTTTTCTAAGAAGCTTCTAAATTTATCTCTGTCTTCTGCTAAGTCTATTGAATTAAATGATGTACCTAATATTTTTACACCCTTTTCATGAAGCTTTTGTGCAATATTTATGGATGTCTGTCCTCCTAACTGAACTATAACACCCTCAGGCTTTTCATTGTTTATAACATTCATAATATCATCTATATGAATCGGTTCAAAATACAACTTATCTGCGGTGTCAAAATCTGTACTTACTGTTTCTGGATTATTATTTATTATTATAGCCTTATATCCTGCTTCTTTTATGGCCCACACCCCATGAACACAAGAATAATCAAATTCTATTCCTTGACCTATTCTTATCGGCCCTGAGCCTATAACTAACACTTTTTTATCATCAGTTATTATATTTTCGTCTTCATTTTCAAAGCAAGAGTAATAGTATGGGGTTTGTGCATCAAATTCACCACTGCATGTATCAACCATTTTATATACTGGGTATATATTATTTTCTTTTCTGATGTTATCAATTTTCTCTTTTGTTGCTCTTGTAAACTTAGAGATTTCTTCTTCAATAAATCCCATAGCTTCAGCTTCATACAATAATTCACCTGTTAAAGTCTCTTCTTTAAGCCTTTTTTCCATAGAAATAATATTGCTAATTCCATTTAAAAACCACTTATCTATTTTTGTGATTTTATGAATTTCATCTACTGTAGTTCCTTTTCTGAAAACTTCTGCTATAGCAAAAATTCTTTGGTCATCTTGAACCTTTATTTTCTCTATTAATTGATCTATGGTCATTTCTTCCATTTTATTAATTTTAAGTCCAGTAAACTTTCCATCTAGAGATGTAACAGCTTTTAAGAGTGAACTTTCAAAGGTTCTACTTATAGCCATAACTTCTCCAGTAGCCTTCATTTGTGTTCCTAAGCTTCTTTCTGCCTTGCCAAATTTATCAAAAGGCCACTTAGGTATCTTAGTTACTATATAGTCTAAGGTTGGTTCAAAACAAGCACTGGAAGTTCCCGTAACGTAATTTTTCAGCTCATCAAGACTGTATCCAATAGCTATTTTCGCTGCTATCTTGGCTATAGGATAACCTGTAGCTTTAGAAGCTAATGCACTGGAACGGCTTACCCTTGGGTTTACTTCTATAACCACATAATTACTGCTGTCAGTATCTAAGGCAAACTGAATATTACATCCTCCTTCAATTTTTAAACTTCTTATAATATCAATAGCTGCCTTTCTTAACATATGGTATTCTTTATCTCTTAAAGTCTGAGATGGTGCAACTACTATACTGTCACCAGTATGTATTCCTACTGGATCAATATTTTCCATGTTACATATAATAATACAGTTATCTTTACCATCTCTCACAACTTCATACTCTAGTTCTTTCCAACCCGCAACACTTTGTTCAAGTAGTATTTGCCCTATAGGACTTAACTTTATTCCTAAGTCACATATTTCTAGTAATTCTTCCATATTACCAGCTATTCCACCACCAGTTCCTCCTAGTGTATAAGCTGGTCTTATAATAACAGGAAATCCATACTTACCTACAAATTCAACACATTCATCAACTGTTGTAGCTATAATACTCATAGGAATTGGCTGGTTTGTTTCTATCATTAACTTTTTAAACTCTTCTCTGTCTTCCGCTTTCTTTATTGCCTCACTATTTATTCCTAAAAGCCTTGTATTATACTTATCTAGCACTCCATCCTGCTTTAGTTTCATTGCTAAATTTAATGCTGTTTGGCCTCCAAAGCCAGCCAGTATACCATCTGGTTTTTCCTGTTCAATTATTTTTGATACACATTCTACATTTAAAGGTTCAATATAAACTTTATCTGCTATATTACTATCTGTCATTATAGTAGCTGGATTACTATTTATAAGAATAGTCTCTATTCCTTCTTCCTTTATTGCTTTACAAGCCTGTGTTCCTGAGTAATCGAATTCCGCTGCTTGCCCTATTATAATTGGTCCCGATCCAAGTATCAAAACTTTTTTCAACGTTTTATCTAAAGCCATTACACTTCCTCCTATTTTATCGCTCCACAATTTAAAATCTATTTTAAACTTAACTATTGTTCAACTTATTGTATAGTACTCCAAAAAATATATACCTATAGCTTAAATTTAACTTATACGGAGGGATATGCTGCCAAAACTGAAGTCACTTTTAAAAACTTTTTTATAAGTCTTAGTGAAGTGTTTTTAGAAAATCTTAGAAGCTTTGATATGGTTGAAAGCCTGGATGGCTTTCAACGAGCGACTTATCAATGGTAATTGATAAGTTGGTCCGGACTGAGGTACGAGTTTATCAAAGTTTCTTATAAATTTATTATGAAACTACTCTTCCTTTCGTCAGAGTAGTACTCACAGAGTAAGCGACCATATCAAAATCACAGATTTTGTATGTCTGCTTAACCGATTCGCACAAAATCACAGATTTTGGCTCTCTGCTTAAAACACGAGCTTTAGACTGATTAAAAGTTTTTAACGTGCCGAAGTTTGGCATCATATTCCGGAGTATAAGTTAAATTTCGGGCATGATTATCTATGACTCCATTGATTTTATAAATTTATCGAATAAATATGCAGAATCCTCTGGTCCTGGTGCACCTTCTGGATGAAACTGAACTGAAAATACAGGTAAGTCTTTATGTCTTATTCCCTCAACAGTGTTGTCATTTAAATTTATATGGGTTATTACCATTTTATCTTTTATACTTTCTGAATCCACTGCGTATCCATGGTTTTGAGCAGTTATATATGCTTTGTCTTTTTCAATGTCATAAACTCCATGATTTCCGCCTCTGTGTCCAAACTTCATCTTATAGGTATCTCCGCCCATAGCCAATGCAAGTATCTGATGCCCTAAACAAATACCAAAGGTAGGATACTTGTTAACTATTTTCTTTACGGTATTAATAGCTACATCTACTGACTTTGGATCTCCAGGTCCATTACTTAATAATACCCCTTCAGGATTAAGCTTTCCTATTTCGTCAAAGGATGTGTTATAAGGTAATATTGTTATATCACAATCTTTACGCCTTAAATTGTTAACTATATTTGCTTTAACTCCGAAATCTAACACTACAACCCTATGACCTTTACCCTCTATGTGAATAGGTTCTTTTGTACTAACCTCATCCATATAGTATTCTTGTAAATCTGTGCCATCAAAATATTGTTTCAATTGTTCTTTATTTAATTCCTCTGTTGATATAACACATTTCATAGCACCAACGTTTCTTACCTTTTTAGTTATGCTTCTAGTATCTAATCCGTATATTCCAACCACATTCATTTTTTTTAGCATATGATCAACAGTATTTTCGCTTAGATAATTAGATGGGTTGTTTGAAATAGACTTAACAATAAAACCTTTAGCATGAATTTTGGTAGATTCATCTTCAGAACTATTTACTCCGTAGTTTCCGATTAATGGATAGGTCATTGTGATTATCTGCCCTGCATAAGATGGGTCTGTAAGTATTTCTTGATACCCTGTTATTGATGTATTAAAAACTAATTCTCCAACGGATGTACCTTTTTTACCAAAACCTTTGCCTTCATATATAGTTCCATCCGACAAATATAATAGCCCCTTCATGTTATCCACCTCTATTTAAATTTTTATAAACTCTATTTTCAAGAAACTTCCTATTTTAAACATTTTGTAATTTTTATTCAACAAAACTCATATTTATACACATAATATCATAAGGTCTAACTTTTGTCAATGACTATGATATTAGGTATTACGCCATATATGTATAAAAACAGCCTACTAAGATTAATAATTAGCAGGCTGCTTTTATGCATATTTTATAAAACTATTATTTCATATTATAACCATGAAATAATTATTATTTTATATTTCTGCTTCCTGGTTTTATGTAAGGTTTCCCCTCCACACACATAGGGCAACTTTCTTTTTCATAACTTTTTATATCTAATTGAATAGCACTGTATATAGGATATGGCATATCTACTGCTTCCGCTCTTCTATCAACTATACAGCAAAGTCCTACTACTTCTCCGCCTAAGCTTTTTATAACCTCAGCTACTTCTAGAGAAGATTTTCCTGTAGTTATTACATCCTCTGATATTATAACCTTTTGACCTTCAGTTATTTCAAAGCCTCTTCTTATTGTCATTACTCCATCCTGTCTCTCTGCAAATATTCCTGGCTTTTTAGTTTGTCTAGCTAATTCATAAGAAACAACTACTCCTCCCATAGCAGGCCCAACTATGATATCGAAATCTACATCTTTAATCTTATCAGCAACCACTGCCAAAACCTTCTCCGCTTTATCTGGATATTGTAGAAGCTTTGCACATTGACAATATCTATCGCTGTGTCTTCCTGAAGATAACAAGAAATGTCCTTCCAACAAAGCACCAGCCTCTTTTAATGTATCTATAATCATTTCATCCTTATTTCCCATATTACTTTCCTCCAAATCTATTTTTATCTTTATTATTTTGTTCTTTATATAGGTTCGAGACTTGAAATTTAAAATATCCGGTCGTATAAGTTAAATTTCGCCCCTAGCCCCTATATAATGCCTCTAATTTCTTCTAGGTTTTTTATGTTTTCTTTTTTCATATATTGCTCTATGCCATCAATGATATCCACGCAGATATCTGGTTTAATAAAGTTAGCTGTTCCTACTTGAACTGCATGTGCTCCTACCATTATAAATTCTATAGCATCCTGCCAAGAGCTTATGCCTCCCATGCCAATTACAGGGATGTTAACTGCTTTGCATACTTCATACACCATTCTAAGTGCTATAGGTTTTATAGCTGGACCTGATAATCCTGCTGTTATGTTATCAAATATAGGTTTTCTTCTTCTTATATCTACTGCCATTCCTTTAAATGTATTTACTAAGGATAGTGCGTCAGCTCCTGCTTCACAGCATTTATATGCCATATCTACAATATCTTCTGCATTAGGTGAAAGCTTAACAATTAAAGGCTTTGAACATATATTTTTTACTTCTTTTACAATTTCATAAGCTACCTCAGATTTTATTCCAAAAGCCATTCCTCCACATTTTACATTAGGACAAGATATATTAAGCTCTAACATATCTATCTTTGAAGAATTTAGTTTTTCCACTCCACTGATGTAATCTTCAGTAGTTCCACCACCTAAATTAGCTATTACCACAGTATCAAATTCTCTCATCTTACCTAGCTCATATTCTATAAAATGATCTACACCTGGATTCTGAAGTCCTACACTATTTAACATTCCGCCTCTTGTTTCGAATACTCTAATTCCGTCATTTCCTTCTTTTGGGTTTATTGTAAGTCCCTTGGAACTTATTCCCCCAAGCTTTGATACATCATAAAACTCATTGTATTCTTCTCCAAAACCAAAGGTTCCAGAGGCAGCAATTATAGGATTTTTAAATTCTACTCCACATATGTTAACTTTTTGCATTTTATAATCCTCCTCTTTTATAGCTTTAACTCTACTATAATAATTCGCTGCCTAGGAATACAGGACCATCTTTGCAGGTTCTTTTGTTTCCACTTTTAGTTTTACAGGTACAAACAAGGCAAGCACCAACTCCACAGGCCATGTGTTTTTCTAAAGATACATAAACAGGTACTCCGCTGCTTTCACATATCTTAACTACTTTCTCCATCATTACTTCTGGTCCACAACATAAAACCACATCATAGTCTTTTGGGTTAAATATTTCTGTTATATATCCTTTATGACCCACTACTCCATTTTCTGTAGCTACGTTAACTGTATTAACATATGCTTTAAATCCATCTAAAGCATATGGCATATCTCTAAAGCCTGCATAAACATCTATCTTACAATTACTAAGCTTTTCTGCTACATAGTACATAGGGGCAACTCCAATTCCCCCAGATACTATAGCTACATTTCCTTTTATTTTGTCTAAATCAAACCCGTTTCCAAAGGGTCCCATAACTTGCATTTTATCTCCGCTCTTCAGCTGGCTTAGTGCTATAGTGCCCTGTCCAACTACTTGATACAGGAAAACCAAAGATTCTTCATCAATATGATATATACTTATTGGTCTAGATAGTATAGGTTCTTTATCCCAAGATCTAACCATATAAAACTGTCCAGGCCTACCCTGAAAGCTGCCCTTTATGGTAAGTTCAAATATGCCTTGAGATATTTCCATATTTTTGTATACTTCTACAGAAGAATAGCGTACATTTAGCTTTTCCATTAATTTTACCATCCTTACACTAAAAATTAATATGTTTTTTCAACAGCACTTAATATATCTTCCCTCATACGTATAGCTTCTTCTCTAGCATATTCTCCATATTTCTTTTCTCCGTCTTCAAATTTCTTATATGCAAGAAGTATACCTCGGGATGAGTTAACAACTCCACCATTTCCTTTATTTAAGTAAAGTGCTACATCTTCAGCTTTTCCACCTTGAGCTCCGTACCCAGGTACCAAGAAAAAAGTTTTATCTAAACTTTTTCTTATCTCTATTCCTTCTTCCACGTGAGTACAACCTACTACACCACCTATAGAACTATATCCACAGCTTCCTAAGTATTTCTCACCAAGCTGCTGTATTTTTTCCCCCACAATATTATAAACTCTTCTATTAGCACTAGTTTTTATGTACTGTATATCTTCAGCTCCACTATTAGATGTTCTTATTAGTAAAAATACACCCTTTTCTTCATTTTTTATATATGGTAAGTATGGTTCCACACCATCTAATCCCATGTAAGGGTTTAACGTTACAAAATCACTTTCAAAATCTCCACTAAAGTGAGCTTTAGCATACATCTCTGCAGTTTTAGCTATATCTCCTCTTTTTATATCTGCAATAGCTAATGCATTTTTTTCTCTTATATAATCTAGAGTTTTTTTGTAAACTCTTAATCCAGACAACCCCAACGCTTCGTAATAGGCTATCTGAAGTTTATAACATGCAGCTAAGTCTATAGTATAATCTATAATAGTTTTGTTATACTCAAAAATTGCATCCTCTATGGAAGTATATTTATTCAGTATTTCCTGCGGTATATACTCTACTGCAGTATCCATTCCAACACATACATGTCCTTTATCTCTTACAGATTCATACAATCTATCTATTATCATAAAAGTCCCACTCCATTCATTTATAAGTCGAAAACTACTTTACCATTTTTTATTGTTTTTAAAATCTGTCCAAACACCCTTTTCCCATTAAAAGGTGTATTCTTCCCTTTTGATTGAAAATCTTCAGATGATATTACATATTCTTTTTCAGTATCTACCAATACTAAATCTCCATTATATCCTATTTCTATTTTTCCCTTTCTAGCTTCTAGCAATGCTGCTGGTCTTCTTGACATAATATCTGAAAGCTCATTCAAAGTTATATGTCCCTGCTTCACTAAAGCTGTATAGCATATAGAAAAAGCTGTCTCTATTCCAGATATTCCTGGAGCTCCATTTTCCTTATCTTCCTTAGTATGTGGAGCATGATCTGTGCTTATAGCATCTACCCATCCATCTTTTATGGCATTTATCAAATAGTCTACATCTTCTTTTTCCCTTATAGGTGGGTTTACCCTGTAATCACTGTTACAAAGAGCTATGTGATGAGGAGCTACTTCGCAAGTAATCTTATAGCCTTTCTTTTTAGCTTCTATTATATATTCCATAGATCCCTTAGTACTTACATGGGCTATATGTGCGGCACACCCTGCAAACTGTGCTAAAGCTATGTTTCTCCAAGTCATAGTATCTTCTGCTAGTCTAGTGCTTATTTCTGTTAGATTATGCTCTTCTGAATGGCACATCACTATTTTATTACTTTCCTTAGCCTTCATCATAGCTTCAAGCATTACCTTACTATCCATAACATCTTTTCCATCTTCGGACAATACCTTTACAGATTCATGAAGCTTATCTATATGAGATGTAGTTTTTCCATCAAAGTTATCTGTTATAGAAACTGTTTGATGAACATCTATAAGTCCTATATCTTTAGCCTTATCTAATACATAATTAACTGTATCCATGGTACTGCATACTGGGTTTGTATTTGCCATTAAGTTAACTAATGTATAACCACCTCTGACAGCTGCAAGACTTCCACTTTCAATATCTTCTTTATAGGTTAACCCCGGATCCCTAAAGTGTACATGAAGATCTACGAAGGATGGCATAAGAGTAAGTCCTTTGGCATCTATAATACTACAATTCTTATTTAAGTTTTCTCCGATTTCAGAAATTATACCATTATTTATATATACATCTCCAATAAAGTTGTGGCAATAATCAATTACTCTTGCTCCTTTAATTAATAGCTCCATATTTTTATCATCCTTTCAACCCATGTATAATTATAAGTATTAGTTAAATATAAATATATATACAGATAAAGTGAAACTTGAATCAGATGGGGTCTTAATTCCAGCTGATTCTTAGTTGAACGAATCCAGGGACGTAGCCGCTCTTTACTCCCAGTTAAGCAAAGAGGCAAAATCTGTGATTTTGATATGGTCGCTTACTCTGTGAGTACTCCTCTAAAGAGGAGTTTCCTATAAAAATAAGAGTATTAGAGCGGGTAGTCATCGGATAAACTTCTCAATTGTATATGTGACTGCGTATTTTATTAAATATCTGAAACCTTATATATATCGTCACAATATTTACACTTATATTCTCCAGTTTCACCGTCAACTAGGTAGAACACATGAGCTATATTTTCTTCAATTGAAGTTATACACCTTGGATTTTTGCATTTTATTATATTTTCAACCTTACTAGGTAGTTCTAACTTAATTTTTTTCTTTATTGTTTCATTTTCTATAATATCTATGGTTATGTTAGGATCTATAAATCCTAATACAGTAAAATCTAATTCTATATTATTCTCTATTTTTATTATATCTTTCCTTTTAAGCTTTGGGCTTTCCGCATTCATAATAAGGGCAACAGAATAATCTACTTTATCTAATCCTAAATAGTTAAATATCTTTATCCCATATCCAGATTTTATATGATCAATTACTATACCATTTTTTATACTATTTACTGTAAGCATCTTTTCTCCCCCTTTTAATTTCCTTATTTCATTCCAAGTAATTTTGCAATTAAAGCCATTCTTACATACATTCCGTACTTAGCCTGTTCAAAATAGAATGCTCTAGGATCTGAGTCCACCTCACAAGCAATTTCATTAACTCTTGGCAGTGGATGAAGTACAATGGTATCAGGAGATGCTTTTTTCATCTTATTTTCATCTAATATATAACTGTCTTTAAGTCTTATATAGTCTTCTTCATTGAAGAATCTTTCTTTTTGAACTCTTGTCATATATAGTATATCCAATTTACCTATAACATCATCTAGTTCTTCTACTTCCTCATATTGTATGTTATTTCTATTCAACTCTGACTTTATATAGTCTGGAATTTTCAATTCATTAGGAGATATTAAGAGAAACTTATTATTTTCAAATCTTGACATGGTTTTTATTAGAGAATGCACTGTTCTTCCAAACTTTAAATCTCCACAACATCCTATAGTTAAATTAGATAAGGTTCCTTTTACAGATTTAATTGTTAGAAGATCTGTGAGTGTCTGTGTTGGGTGTTGATGACCACCATCTCCGGCATTTATTATTGGTACGCTTGAATACATAGATGCAACCTTTGGTGCTCCTTCCTTTGGATGTCTCATAACTATAATATCAGCATAGCTTCCAACTACTCTTACTGTATCAGCTATACTTTCGCCTTTTGCTGCTGAACTTGAATTTGGTTCGGAAAATCCTATAGTTTTTCCTCCAAGTCTTAACATTGCAGCTTCGAAGCTAAATCTTGTTCTAGTGCTTGGTTCGTAGAATAATGTAGCAAGTAATTTACCTTCACAAATATGCAGATATTCCTCTGGATTTGAAGCAATTTGATGTGCTAATTCAAGAATTTCTTTTATTTCTTCTACATTAAAATCTAAAGAATCTATTAAATGTCTTCCTTTTAACATGTATATTTCCTCCTTCTTAGCCTCTCTGTGCTAAATTTAAAGGTATAAAAAATGCCTTCCTAACGGAAGGCATACTTATACTATACTCTAAAATCAAATTATCTATGTATAATTTGACTTATTAATTACTAATTTTATGGCCTTCCCGGCCTCACAGGACCAGTCTTAAAGGTTATTTATAATATTAACTTTTATCTAATTTAGGATAACACAAATTATATATAAAGTCAATATATTGCTTCAAGCTGCCAGTCCTTTATCAATAGTAGTGCCCATATGACGCTATATCTATACCTTACAAAACATATTGGTTCATTTTTGTTGTACAAATTAATGTTTACCTTTTTTATCTAGAGAATAAAACCCTAAAATTTTTACTCCATATTTATCTGCTAGTTTCTTTATCTTCTCTTCATCCTTCTTATTATACATGATAGATATATTACAGGCTGATCCAATCTTACTAGGCACTGATACTATATCGTACTTAAGCCTTTCTTTTTGTAGTAAGGTTTCTAATTTCATCCCTTCAGTCAAAGAAGGAAAAAGAATATAATTTTTAGCCTTGCCCATTTCATCACCTATATTAAAATTATTATACCATCAATTTCCTGCTTATAGATGTGGAACTTTTAAATTTAATTTAAAAGTTCCGTATCTACAGCTGAAGCTAATTCTAAAACTTAATGTATCTTACAATAATATATTACTATAGGTTATTTAACTTTGTTACTCATTATTTTTATACTATCTATCTTCTCTAAAGTAAGGTACAGTTAATCCCTTAGGTGGTGCATTTTTTTGCTTTTTTAGTGAAACTACTACTAAGATAGCTACAGTAACTACATAAAGCAACATATCTATTAAATACTGAGACACTTGAAGTGAGATTCCTTGAAAGTCTAAACCTAATAATGTCTGATCCACCAAAGATATATGCCCCTATAAGTCCACACAATGACACACCTATTAATATATGAATATATTTATCTAAATTTAACCTGACCATCTTTCATATCGTCGATTACAGCCAAAGATTCAAGTTGTATCCCTCTTTCAGTCATAAAATCTTTACCGCGTTGAAAAGATTTTTCGATAACTATTCCTACTCCTGCAACTTCAGCATTAGCATTGTCCAATATTTCAATAAGTCCTGATATTGCACTACCACTAGCAAGAAAATCATCTATTACTAGAACTTTATCTTCAGGTTGTATGTATTCCTTAGACACCTTTATTTTATATTCTTTGTTTTTAGTAAAGGAATATACATTTGCTTCATAAATGTCCTCACCTATATTGCTTCCAGCGTTTTTCTTTGCAAATACTACTGGCACATTAAAATATTGAGCAGTTATACAAGCTATAGCTATTCCTGAAGTTTCTATAGTTAATATTTTTGATACTTCCTTATCTTTAAATCTTTTCTTAAATTCTTTACCTATTTCATTAAATAAATCAACATCCAACTGATGGTTTAAAAAACTATCAACCTTTAATATTTTATTTTCTATTACTTTTCCATCATTTATAATCTTATTCTTAAGAAGTTCCATATTTATCTCCTTTATAAAGTTATTGTTAATCAAAGAATTTTGTTGTTTTTTGTCAAATTATAAAGTAAAACAAAAGCTTCTAGATATAATCTAGAAGCTATAATTATTATGATATAAGGTAAAAACCTACGCAATGCCAATATTATAAAATTTATTTTTGGCGCGCCCAGCAGGAGTCGAACCTGCGACCTCTGGATTCGAAGTCCATCACTCTATCCAGCTGAGCTATGGGCGCCTACAGCCTTCATTATAATTCTTTATCTTAAGTTTTAAATTGGAGCGGGTGAAGGGAATCGAACCCTCGTAACCAGCTTGGAAGGCTGGCACTCTACCATTGAGTTACACCCGCATGTTTGGAGCGGAAGATGGGATTCGAACCCACGACGTTCACCTTGGCAAGGTGACGCTCTACCACTGAGCCACTCCCGCAAATATTAATTTTTGTACTATTATTAATAAACTGTAGTTTATTAAATGGTGCAGGTGAAGGGAGTCGAACCCCCACGCCGTTGGCGCTAGATCCTAAGTCTAGTGCGTCTGCCAAT